>JANYKP010000322.1 GCA_025358195.1 Cyclobacteriaceae bacterium | reverse complement strand
TTGAATTGAAGACAAGACAGGTTCACAACGAACTAGGCACCGGGCTGGTGGTCGAAGGCTCGGATGTAAAGCGTCAGGAGCCGGTAGCCTGTGAGAAGGGTACGAACATCAGTGTTAAGAATTTATTTTACAATATCCCCGCCCGCAGGAATTTTCTGAAGTCGAACCCCGTTGAGATGAAACACCTTCTCGAGGAGTTCCAGCGAATTGCATTGGCCCATCCCGAAATTTCTTTCTCATTCGTGCAGGGGGATGAGTTGATTTATGATCTGACTCCTTCCAAACTCAGTCAGCGTATCGTGGCGCTTTTTGGAAAGTCGTATCAGGGTCAACTTGCTTCCTGCCAAGAGGAGATGGAACTGATGAAGGTGACTGGTTACATTGGCAAACCAGAGTCGGCACGAAAAACACGCGGTGAGCAATTCATTTTTGTAAACCATCGCTTCGTACGGAATAATTATCTGAATCACGCCATCACGAGCGCTTACGAAAATCTGCTGCCGGAAAATAGTTTTCCTTTTTATGTACTTTTTGTTGAGATTGATCCACGGCATATTGATGTAAACGTTCATCCCACCAAAACCGAAATCAAGTTTGACGACGAGCGCGCTGTGTACGCTGTGGTACGGTCGGCGGTGCGACAGGCACTCGGTTCGCATAACCTGACGCAAGCCTTGGATTATTCGGCCGACGTTAATTTAATAAATAAAATTAGTCACACCCCGGCCCTGAGCCGCGAGCAATACCTGGAGGAGCAATTGGGTACCTCACTCGATCGGTCCAACCTGCAAAACTGGGAGAAGCTATTTGAAGGAGAACGTCCGGAACAATCAAGGTTGTTTACATCTCCGGCCGAGGTATCACAGGCGCGGATGGAAAGTACCCTGAACCAAAAGGAGGTTTATTTACCTGCCGAAGAGAAAGTTGTATTTCAATTTGGTCTGAAGTATTTAGTGCGACCGGTAAAAAACGGGCTGATGGTCATTGACCAGCAGGCGGCCCATGAGCGCATTCTCTTTGAAAAGTTCCTGTTGAAGATGCAGCAGCATACCGGCTCCAGCCTGCAAAGTTTATTCCCACAAACCGTTACCCTCAGTGCAGCCGATTTTGCGCTGGTGATGGAGATGGAGCAGGAGATCAAAGGATTGGGATTTCAGTTTGATGTCTTTGGGAAAAATACCCTGGTGGTTACGGGCATGCCGGCAGAAACGGTTGGTAAAAATGAAAAAGAACTTTTTGAAGGGTTGATCGAACAGTTCAAGCAAAATCAATCCAGTCTTACTTTGCCGTTGCGCGATAATTTGGCCAGTTCACTTGCCCGCCGCGCCGCTATCAAGGCCGGTCAAAAACTTTCCCACGAAGAGATGGATTCACTGGTAATCGGACTTTTTTCCTGCCGTAATCCGAATTATTCTTCGGAAGGCAACACAACATTTTTTATAATTGAAACGTCTAAGATTGAAAATTACTTTTCCTGATCACTTAAGAACACCCTCATGCTGAATCTTACCCCGGTTGTCCGAAATCTCCTCATTATCAATGTAGTCATCTTCATTATTCAAAGTGTGATGCCTGTGGCAACCTATTATTTGGCTTTGTATGACATCAATTCTGGTTATTTTAAACCATATCAGTTCTTGACATACATGTTTGCACACGGAAGTTTTTTCCATATTTTTTTCAACATGATGGCGTTGGCATCCCTGGCCCCAATTTTAGAGAGCCATTGGGGTGATAAGAAATTCCTGTTGTTTTATCTGTCAACGGGTATCGGGGCTGGGGTCATCTATGCTATGGCAAACTTTTTTTTGCACAGTCAAGGTGGAAGTATGCTCGGAGCCTCCGGTGCTATCTATGGGATATTAATGGCTTTTGGAATGACCTTTCCCAATATGCAGGTGTCTTTGTTCTTCTTTCCGATCCAGGCAAAGTATATGGTATTCGTCATGGGATTTTTGACATATGCCATGGATAGAAGTGGCCAGGTAGCCCACCTCGCACATTTTGGAGGCGCCTTTGTGGCATTCTTATTAATTAGTTTTTGGCGCGGACAGGAAAGGAGGCGGTGAGCCAACAATTGCTTAAATTCGCTGTCCTGTCCATGCCAATTGTTAGAATCCGGTAAATTATAGATCTAGGTGTTAGAGGAATTCAAAAACGCATTCAGTAGACCCAATCACGCCCACGTGCAGTTGATTATCATCAACGTTGTGGTGTTCTTGTTGCTGGGTGTTTTGTTTGTTTTTTTCCGAATCTTTAGCCTCGAACCAATATTCACACTCATTCACGATCAGTTTTCGATCCCACCCAAATTTTCTGACTTTCTAACCCGCCCTTGGACAATTATCACGTATGCTTTCATGCATGATCTTGTCAGTATTTTTCACATTCTCTTCAATATGCTGGCCTTGTATTGGTTCGGTAGATTGTTTGTTGAATACCTGGGCAGCGATAAGCT
>JANYKP010000275.1 GCA_025358195.1 Cyclobacteriaceae bacterium | reverse complement strand
TCCGGCCGTCAACTGGTACACCCTCACCAAGTCAGACGACGTGGTAGTGCCCAGGGCTAACTTGCCAAAACTTATTACGGGCATAAAGGAAATTGGCAAACGATATAATTTCAATACAGTTTGTGTTGGTCATTTAGGGGATGGAAATCTTCACGTGAACATTCTGAAAGAAACGATCAGCGACCAGGATTGGGAAACAAAAATTCCGGAAGGCATTGGTGAGATTTTCAAATTAACGGTACGTCTTGGGGGCACCTTGTCGGGTGAGCACGGAATAGGAATTTCCAAGAGGCCCTATATGCCCATTGCCGTGAGTGAAGTCAATTTGAATCTCATGCGCGGAATTAAAAAGGTTTTTGACCCGAACGGTATATTAAATCCTGGAAAGATCTTTTAATCACGACACTATACTTTTACCCAAATTCAAATCTCAATAACTATGAAAAAAACCTTGACGCTGTTATCATTCGCTCTCCTGCTCTTCGCATGCGGATCAAAAAAGACTGAAACCGATTCATCCGACGCACCAGCGGTGGCCGGGGAATCTGCTCCCGCCAATCAACTTACCGAGCAACAAAAAGCTGATGGATGGAAACTCCTGTTTGATGGTCAGACGATGACGGGCTGGCGGAATTACAAGAACAAAGAAAACGACAGCTGGGAGGTAGTGGACGGAATGCTACACTGCAAGAAGGTCAACGATTCAACGGAGAACAAGCGCGCAGATCTGATGACTACGGACCCGTATGAAAACTATGAATTCGCCTTTGACTGGAAAATTGCTCCGCAAGGCAACAGTGGCGTCATCTACCGCGTGACGGAAGAGTTTGACGTACCCTATGCAAGCGGACCGGAGTACCAACTCATTGACGACATCGGGTACCCGGGAGAACTGAAAGCTCCTAATAAAACTGGCAGTAATTATGATGTGCACGAGGCCAAAAATAAGACCTTGAACCCTCCGGGAGAATGGAACTCCTCAAAGATCGTCGTGAATGTAAACCATGTGGAGCATTGGCTCAACGGGGTTAAAGTGCTCGAATATGAACTTGGTTCACCGGACTGGAAGAAACGCGTTGCCGGTAGCAAATGGAAAGATTTTCCGGGCTACGGCCTGGCCAAGACAGGGTATATCGATCTCCAGGACCATGGGAGTGAAGCCTGGTTTAGGAATCTTTACATCAAGGTTCTGTAATCATTCTGAGTATTCATTCAAATTTATGACTCAGTAGGCAGTTAGTAGTTGGCAGTGGGCAGGAAGGGCCTCGACTGCCGACTGTCGACTGCCCACTGCCAACTTGATCTTCATGTGTGGCATCACCGGAGTTTTCGCGTTCAACCTTGTCGGCAAATTCAGTAAAATCAATGTGGCAGCTGCCACGGTTGCACTTTCCAGCCGCGGCCCTGATTATCAGAACATCCATACCGATGAGTGGGTT
Organism: Cyclobacteriaceae bacterium; assembly: GCA_025358195.1. Lineage (GTDB taxonomy): Bacteria > Bacteroidota > Bacteroidia > Cytophagales > Cyclobacteriaceae > ELB16-189. The sequence continues at coordinate 902 of JANYKP010000275.1, read as the reverse complement.
TGTCTCGGACACCGCAGGCTGTCAATCATCGACACCCGCGAAGTGGCACATCAACCCATGTGGGACGAGCGTAAACGCTATTGCATCATTTTCAACGGGGAGATCTTCAACTTTCGTGAACTACGAGAAGAATTAAAGCAAAAGGGGTTCTCCTTTTTTTCAGAATCGGATACCGAGGTTTTACTAAAAATTTACATCCTTGAAAAGGAAAACTGCCTGAACCGACTAAATGGTTTCTTTTCTTTTTGCATTTACGACGCTATTGAACAAACGCTGTTCCTGGCACGCGATCGTTATGGGATCAAACCACTGCTGTATCTCTTCGATGAAGACAAATTTCTTTTTGCCTCCGAGATGAAATCAATTCTTGCCTATGGCATCAATAAAGAGATTGATTATGCTTCGCTCTTCACCTATTTGCAGCTCAATTATATTCCAGCGCCGCACACCATCTTCGAACGGGTAAAAAAACTTATGCCAGGCCATTACTTAAAAGTAAGCAGAAGGCAATTGGCAGTAGACAAGTATTACGAAATACCCTACGATCGCGAGCCTGACCAAAAAGCGCTGCTTTCATACGACGAAGCAAAAGACAAATTCAAATTGCTGCTGGAGGCGTCTGTACAAAGAAGGTTGGTATCGGATGTGCCACTTGGATCTTTTTTAAGTGGTGGAATTGATTCTTCTATCGTCACAGGGCTTGCAGCGAAACATAAATCGAATCTCCATACATTCTCCATTGGTTTCCGTGATGAAAAGTTTTTTGATGAAACAAGTTATGCAAACCTTGTTGCCAAACATTTCAAGACAGAGCACACGGTTTTCTCTCTAACAAATAATGATCTCTACGAGCATGTTCATTCCATTCTCGATTATATTGATGAACCGTTTGCTGATTCTTC
>JANYKP010000244.1 GCA_025358195.1 Cyclobacteriaceae bacterium | reverse complement strand
TTATTTTGATACCTACTACTTTGCCAACCTCAACAAACCGGCTTCCCGGAATAATCTCGGCGCGTCCGGGATCGGCCGTGGGTTCGACCGGTATGTGGGCCAGTTTCAGTTGGGCATGTTTCTAAACCGGATGAGCTATGCCTACAAGAACACTGAGGTGGTAGGAGAAATTGGCTTCGGTCCCAACGTAGAGTACGGAAGTTATGGCAATGATTTCCGGTATAAGTGGGGAACCGTGCTATCCAACACTACCTACTCAGCGATCATGATCAAGCAAGCTTACATCAATGTTAAAGCAACTGATAAACTTACCTTCACTGCTGGTCAGTTTGGCACACACATCGGCTATGAATATATCGATGCCCCGCTCAATTTTCACTACTCAATCAATAACACCTTCAATGCTGGAATCCCCTTCTATCATCTGGGCTTGAAGGCCACGTACGCCTTTAGTGATAAAGTATCATTAATGGCTGGCGTAGTAAACGGCACCGATGGATTCAATGACAACAACCGGGGAAAAAGCTTCATCGGACAATTGTTTGTTTCACCGGCCAAAGGATTCAACATATACTTCAACACGATACAAGGCAATGAAGGCAACGCACGGGCAAACGGTCAAGATACTACCTCTTACTTTGGGGTGCTGGACTTGGTGGCAACCTATCAATTGACAGAGAGAATATTGATCGGAACCTGGCTCATGCAGGGAACATCAAAAGGAGAATTTCAGGGAGGTACTTATTTCGCGGAAGCAAAACACTGGAGTGGTGCCAACTTGTATGTGACATACAAGTTCTCTGATATCTTCTCGTTGGGCACCCGGCTGGAATATTTCGACAACAAGCAAGGCGTGAGGGCTTTGCTCACCAACGGAGAAGGCACAGATGTTCAGACGTACACACTTACCGGGAACTTCTCCCTGGCCGACGGCAAACTATTACTTAAACCTGAGTTTCGTTTTGACAGCTTCCAAAAGAAGGAAGGACCCTTGGGTGAGAAAATGCCCCAGCAGTTCATGGATTCAAATGGAACTTTCACATTAAATACACAATCAACCCTGGGGATGGCGGCGATTTATAAATTCTAAAATTATTTGAAGAAACCACTACTAAATCAATAACGCTATGAAAAAAGTAAAACTGGAGTACATCTGGCTAGACGGATACTCACCAACGCAAAGCTTGCGCAGCAAAACAAAAATCGTCAGAGACTTTGATGCCACACTCGATGGCTGCCCGACATGGTCATTCGATGGAAGCTCTACTGAACAGGCAACAGGCCGCTCGTCTGATTGTCTTTTGAAACCAGTAGCGTTGTTTCCAGATCCCGGAAGAAAAGATGCCTATCTGGTGATGAGCGAGGTGCTTAATCCGGATGGCACACCGCATGAATCCAACGGTCGTGCTACAATTGAAGATGATGATCGTGATTTTTGGTTTGGCTTCGAACAGGAATATTTTCTATGGAATAACGCGACCAACAAACCACTTGGCTTTCCCGAAAATGGCCACCCAGCTCCACAGGGTCCCTACTATTGTTCCGTGGGTGCGCGTAATGCTTTTGGCAGAGACATCGTGGAGGCACACTTGGACTATTGCTTGGCAGCAGGTATTAACGTAGAAGGAATTAACTCGGAAGTTGCCACTGGCCAGTGGGAGTTCCAGATTTTTGCCAAAGGAGCGAAAGCTGCAGGCGATCAGGTTTGGGTAGCACGATACCTGCTCGAGCGGACCGCTGAAAAATATGGCGTAACCATCAATTGGCATTGCAAACCATTAGGCAATACCGATTGGAATGGCTCCGGTATGCACGCCAATTTCTCCAACTCATTGTTGAGGGAGTGTGGATCGAAGGATATATACGAACAGGTATGCCAGGCATTTGCTCCGGTAATAGAAGAGCATATCGAGGTTTACGGTGCAGATAATCATCTGCGTCTTACGGGTAAGCATGAAACGCAATCCATCGATAAGTTTTCCTATGGCGTGTCGGATCGTGGAGCGTCCATTCGCATTCCCATTGCTACGGTGGAGAATGGTTGGAAGGGCTGGTTGGAGGATCGGAGACCGAACTCTTCGGCTGATCCTTATAAAGTGGCCTCCAGGATTATCAAAACCATAAAGATTGTGCCAGAACAGTATGCCTATGTATCGAACGGAAACGGGAGGCAACATCAGGCAGGTAAATAATTAAACGAAACGGTAAAAAGGGAGACATCACTGCGATTTCTCCCCTTTTTTTTGCAAGAAATTCCCGACTTTGAGAGGCTAGTGCTTCCGCAAACATGTGAGGATTTTGAGAACCCCTCACGATGATGTGTTAGTTTTAAACATCTTATTATTCGATACTGGGGTGGCTTAAAAGACATTAAACTCCGCCACAATAGTTGTTAATACAATAATTGTATGTAACTTTGTTTAACTAAAAGCGTTTACGTAATCATAAACCTTCATTTTATGAAAACGACTCTCCATAAAGCCGATACCAGGGGCCATGCCAATCACGGATGGCTGGATTCACATCATACCTTCAGTTTTGCTGGCTATCACGATCCAGCACGTGTCAACTTCGGGGTCCTGCGCGTGTTAAATGACGACAACGTCAAAGGGGGCATGGGTTTCGGTCAGCACCCGCATGACAACATGGAGATTATTTCCATTCCGTTGAAGGGATCCCTTGAACACGGCGACAATACAGGTGGTCATGGCATCATTAAATCTGGAGAAGTCCAAATTATGAGTGCGGGCTCGGGCATTGCCCACAGCGAGAAGAACGCGTCCAAAACCGAAGCTGTTAACTTTTTACAGATCTGGGTGTTTCCAAAAGAGAAAAATATCACACCGCGTTATGACCAAAAGGAATTTAAATCGAGTGAACGTATTAATAAACTTCAAACGGTGGTCTCACCCGAGAAAGAAAACGGATCATCGCTCTGGATCAACCAGGATGCGTGGTTCCACCTGGGCAGTTTAAAGAAAGGGTTCACCACCGACTACCCACTAAAGAAAAATGGCAACGGCGTCTACGTATTTATCATCGAGGGGGAGGTAACTATCGACGGCCAAAAATTGAATAAACGCGACGGCCTCGGCGTCTGGGAAACTGATAAAATCTCAATCTCTGCCGACGCCGATGCCGAAATATTGTTAATGGAAGTCCCCATGAATTAAAAACTTAAAAATGTACTCTATTCCCCTCTCCTTTTTCCCCTCTCCTTTTGGGAGAGGGGCTAGGGGTGAGGCTGGAAGTCCCCATGAATTAAAAAACTTAAATGTACCCAACTCGCCAAGGCAGAGGAGGCAGCTTGCCGCCGAAGCCCGGCGTAGATAGGGGGTGAGGTTTATGAAAAACAGAACAATATCATCATTACTCTATGGTCACATGGTTGACATGGGTGGTATGCCCGTGCGACAACCACTGCCTTCGAAACATGTGGAGCAAATCGATCCTTTTCTTTTGCTGCATCATGCAGATATCAAAGTACCCGCGCATCTTCAGCCGGATCATGCAGGCGTAGGACCGCATCCCCATCGTGGATTTTCACCGGTAACCTTTATTTTCAAAGGAGGCGTACATCATCGGGACAGTCGCGGGAATGATAGTGTTATCTATGCCGGTGGCGCTCAATGGATGAATGCTGGCATGGGCGTCATCCATAGTGAACGCCCTCCGGATGACATTCATGAAATTGGTGGAAGACAGGAGATCATCCAGTTATGGATAAACACGCCGGGCGAGCATAAAATGGATCAGCCGGAATATATTCCGCTTTCTGCTGAAGAAGCTCCCGGGTTTACAAGCGAGGATGGGAAAGTTGAAATGAAAGTTTTTTCGGGGCGGATCTTGGGCATCCAGGGGCCAATTCCCTCCCATACGGAGGTGAATACGGCCACGTTGGAATTTAAAAAGGGCGGGAAAATCGCTGTGCCCCTCCCTCCACATCACAACACATTGATTTATCTATTGGACGGAAAACTGAACGTGGAGGGATTTGGACTGGTAGAACAATGGAACATCATTCATTTTAAGAATGATGGCGAGGGCATCACCGTTGAGGCCCAGGAAAATACACGGGTGTTGCTTCTAAGTGGAGTGCCGCTCAACGAAGAAGTTGTATCGTATGGTCCGTTTGTGATGAACACACAGACTCAAATCATGGAAGCGATGCGCGATTATCAGAAAGGAAAAATGGGTGTGCTGATTGAAGAGTAAATCTCAAAACAATGGTGATGAAAATATCTTCTGAAATTGAGTCGCCCGTGCTGGATGTCATAAAACAACGGAGGAGCAGGCGCGCCTATTCACTCAGGCCGATAGAGGATGAGAAAATAAAATCCCTTTTCGAAGCAGCGCGCTGGGCCCCCTCCAGCATGAACGACCAGCCGTGGACCTACATCTATGCAACGAAGGAACAGCCCGAATTGTGGAACAAACTTTTTAATTCACTTAATGACAGCAACAAGGTGTGGGCGAAGGTGGCCCCGTTGTTGGTGTTGAGCCTTGCACGAAAAAATTTTGCTTTGAATGGAATGCCTAACGGCGCTGCCAAGTATGATTTGGGAGGAGCCAATGCTTTTCTAGCCTTGCAAGCCACCGAATTGGGTTTAAACATTCACCAGATGGGAGGTTACGATCATCAAAAGGCGATTGTCAATTTACATATTCCCGACAGTTATGAGTTGGGCGTCATGATAGCCATCGGATATGAGGGTGATCCGGAGACGCTATCGGAGCATCTAAAGCAGCGTGAAGTAGCACCACGCCAGCGGTATGTGCAGCAGGAGTTTGTGATGAATACTACTTTCTGAAATGACGAATTCTTTTCTCGCAAAGTCCGCCAAGGGGATGCCTGAAACTTGCGCCCAATGGCTATGAGAATTTTTGCGAATTAATTTTGCGGCCTTTGCGAGCATGCATTTTAACACAGCTCATTCGAAGAAACCCCATTACAACCACACTCCGATTTTGCTATCTTGGCCCCTTATTTGGGGTCTTAGCTCAGCTGGTTTAGAGCACTACCTTGACAGGGTAGGGGTCGAGGGTTCGAATCCCTCAGATCCCACAGAAAAATTGAGTTGAAGAGTACTTGCGTGAGAGGGTCTTACCCCGACGGATGGGAGCGGTTAGCGCTAATTTGACAGGTTGAGGTGGGTGAATGAATTGAGCACATTAATTAAGGTTTTTGTTTTTTTATCTTCTGATGTATCCAGTCAATTTCTTGCGAATCGATGGCACCACGTATCGGCACCGTCTGGTTTACAATCATCCCCTTGCTTTCAAAAATTCCAGCCACCGTATTTTCAATAACCAGGGCCATCCTGGAATCAGGTAGTTTTCCTGCCAGGGTCTTAAGGATTTTAAAGCCTTCAGCGGAAAGTTTTAAATTGAAGAACTTCATTTGTTTGGACACATCAAATTTTAAGTCACTTATCGTTTCAAATTCCGCCGATGTGATGACAGGTTCTTTCGGCAAACAATAGGTGGCTCTATTTAATCCGGGTACCAGGTTGGTGCAGCCTATTTTGGTTTCAATAACAATATAGAATCCGCTAGACGCCTTCTGAGAATAGGCTTGATGCATGCCTAAAAAATGAAATGAAAGAAACGTTACTATGACTGAAAGATTCTTTATCATTTGACTTACCAATGGATTCGCTCAATTAACAATAAACAACCATTGATTTTATAAAAGTAAATAATAATTTTTTGAATAGTCGGGAAACCTCGCAAGGCCTTCAGGCAAAAAATGGGGAGAACTAATGAAAGCGGAATGGAAATTAGGGACTTCTTTTTTGCTGATCATGTAAGCATTGCTAAAAGCACCCCGTTGGTCCATCCGAAGCCATCCTGGTTGGGATATTCACCGCCGCTGGCCTCCGCAAGATCGCTGTACACATCATACTTCTCCGTCATCTTGCCAGTTTTTTGATAGACTTTAAGGTTGGCATTTGTCCAATTGAACTTTAATTGTTTGGCCAACGCAACCAATCCATACTTCTGCAGACCTTTATAGACTATCCACTGCAATGGCGCCCAGCCGTTTGGCGCATCCCATTGCTGGCCGCTGAATTCAAGGGTCGTGATAAGCCCACCGGCTTTCAGGAATTTTTCCGCGAGGATTTTTTCAACAGCTTCGGCCTGGCCCGGGGAAGCAATTTCGAAAAAAAGCGGGAATGCTGCCGCCAGTGTATAGTGCTCCTTTTGTTTTTGTTTAACAAAGTCAAAATCAAAAAAGAATTTCCACTCCTCGCTCCAGCAATATTTTGTGATGGCGGCTTTTCGTTTTGCCGACAACGACAAATAATCGGATGCCTTTGTGCTGTTACCGGATAGTCGATAGGCTTCCGCCAATGTTTGTTCAAGATGCAAAAGCAAACAGTTCAGGTCGACCGGAATAATTTCCGTAGTCTGAATTGAGCCAAAATCTTTACCGTCCCTGAACCAACGGCTGCTGAAGTCCCACCCTGATTCGGCGGCGGCCCGAAGATGACGAAAAAGGACTTCTGGTTTTTGGTTTGATTGATGGGAAAGTTCCACATCTTCTTTAAAGGCTTCCGGCCGAGGTGTATTGTTTTCGTCCCAGTAGCGATTTAATATCGAACCATCCGGCATGCGTACCACGCGATCGTGTGTAGCGATCGTGGTGTTAAGCAGACCGCTTCCTTTCATCCAAAACTGGTATTCCATTTCCAGCGATGATAGATATTTTATAAAAACATCCTCATGTCCAACTTCTGAACACACTTCTCTTAATAATTTTATCATCAATGAAAAGAAGGGAGGTTGCGAGCGTCCGAGGAAATACGAGCGGTTGCCATTTGGAATGTAGCCGACCTTGCCAATGAGATAAGCGAAATTGTCAACCATGTTCTGGATGAGATCGGTGCGTCGTGAAACCTGGAGACCCAACATGGTGAAATAGCTATCCCAATAATAAATCTCACGAAAACGGCCGCCGGGCACGATGTAAGGATGCGGCAAAGACAAGAGCGAGCCCGCTTCCTCATCCGGTTGACGGGTGAGCACATCCCACAGCGATTCAATGTGTTGCTTCGCTGATTTGTTTACATCACTTTTGTACCCGGCCGAGTAGGCCCTGGGCAAGGAAAAATTCGACTCAATAAATTTCTTTAGATCGAAGCCTGGAGCTTTTCTTTCGTTGAGGTAGTCGTTATTGATTTCTTTCAGCGCACGTTTCGGCAGACAATCGGGAAATGTTTTGCCATCGCCGAGGACATTCTTCAGTTGGACTTCTTCAAACAAAAGGCCAAGTTCGTGGATGTGAGGTTCTTGTTTCATATTTTTTTGAACCGCGAAAGGCGCTGAGGAATGCAATAATACTCTTCATTAAATCATTTTTTCTTTGCGTCTCAGCGCCTCAGCGGTTTAAATTTTCCGATTTCTTTTGAATCCGATTGAAAAAGAAAAGACAAACCAGCAAAACACATATTGGCACGAGCGAAAAATAAAAAGCGGTCTGGCCGCCGTAAGCTTCGAAAATATTTCCGGTAATGATGGAGCCTGTCGTTCCCCCCAGGGCAGAAAAGATTACGATCAAACCCGACATGGGAGCATGCTGTCGGGGAGGCAGCGTACTCAAAATTACCGAATTGATGGCCGGATAGATTGGCGCAATGAACAGGCCGATCAAGGGAAACACAAAGGCACCCAATGGAGCATCCGTCCATCCGGTCACGGGATGACCCGACGTACTTTGTGCCAATGGGATGGCAACGAGCACGAGAACGCCTGCGGAGAAGAGGCAGATCATCAACACGTAAAACCAATGTATTCTGCGCAAAACAATTCCCGCTGCAAATCTTCCAACGGCTGTAGAGGCGGCGAGGATGCTGGCCATTTGAATACTTAAAGTTGCTGGGAGGCTCAGCACTTTGCTGTTGAAGGTTGGAAGCCAGCTCATAATGCTTTGTTCAATCAACACATAGGTAAAAGCACTTACAATGAAAACCAGTACGAGTGGAGCAAGGGCAAGTTTTACCATCTCCTTAAAATCTTCAAGGAAGGATTTGGAGACGGTCGTTCTTACGGACGATTCATCCAGGGAGGTGCTCAACAACAGGAGGAATGCCACCAGCGAGATTCCCGCCAACACATAATAGACATTCAGCCAACCGGCGGATTGAATCTGTGTATCATCCACAAAGGCGCTGAAGATAAAATAGCCGGTAAGAATGCCCACCATAAAAAAAGATTCAATGAAATTCATGAAGCTGGCATGGTCTTTCTTGTCCTTCGTGATGATCCCGATGGTGGCGTACACCGACACTTTGATCAACGCAAAACAAGTACCCGTAGCGGCAAACAGAAGTTTCGTCATGGCAAAGCTGCCAAGCGAAGGCATTAGTAAGGACACAAGTGCAATAAACCCCAATGCAAACAGCATGGCATTTTTGTAACCAATGCGCGTGATATACGACGCCACCAGGAATGAAACAAGCGCTATACTCAGATCTTTAAAGGCCTCCAGCACACTGGCGGAGGATTCGGACACACCGTAGTTACTCTGTACCTGCAAGATCACAGTGCCAACGCTATTGAGTAAAATAGCAAAGACGAAATAATTAAGGAAGAGCGATAGTTTTATTCTCCAGTGGGACATGATACTTTTTTTAATCTGATTCGCGCCTTGGTCAGCTTATTTCATATAGCCGGATTTCTTCCAGGCTTGTACACCTTTCTTTAGCATTACGTCGAGTTCTTTTACATTCAACTGCTCCATCTTCTTAAAGTTGAAGCAGGTTTTGCCTTTTAGGCTC
>JANYKP010000201.1 GCA_025358195.1 Cyclobacteriaceae bacterium | reverse complement strand
GAAAACACACTTCCCACATTTCGGATTTTGCGGAAGGCAGTGCGTCGCGCCAAACTCCATGACAGCCTGATTATACGTTCCGGGGTCCTGGATCAGAATGAGTTGATTGGCTAATTCAGAAAAAAACTTCTTGCCAGCGGTCGAAGCGATGTCCTTGTCTATTCCAAAAACGCGCGACAGTACGCGATATACATTACCATCTACCACGGCCACCGGTTGATGAAAAGCAAATGAAGCGATCGCGGCTGCCGTGTAGTCACCAATGCCTGGAAGCGCCTTCAATTCTTCGAATGTAACAGGAAACTTCCCCTTAAATTTTTTTACGACTTCCCGTGCACATTTATAGAGATTGCGGGCCCGGGTATAGTAGCCAAGACCCTGCCACAACCGCAACACCTCCTGCTCTTTTGCCTCCGCCAGGGACATAACGGTAGGATAATTTTGAATAAATTTTTGGTAGTACGGGAGGCCCTGCAAAACCCTTGTTTGCTGCAAAATAATTTCCGAAAGCCATATTTTATATGGGTCTTGGGTGTTTCGCCATGGTAAGTCACGGTGATCGGCCTGGTACCATTCGACGATTTTTTTAGAGAAATATCCCTTCTTCATTTCGTTGATAATCAGAATTTTTCAATATTGTTTTTAATTCTGGCTGCGAAAATTAATTTTGCCTTCCCTAACTCTAAGCAAACCCTAAGCAATAACACCCCAGCACCGTGACGAAAGCAGACGTTATTAATCAAATTGCAGAAAAGACTGGCATCGACAAGGCGGATGTAACCGCGTCTGTAGAAGCGTTCTTTTCCATTGTAAAAAACTCCATGTCCGGCGGGCATAACATTTATGTTCGCGGTTTCGGAAGTTTCATCAATAAAAAGCGAAAGAAAAAAATCGCGCGCAACATTTCGCGTAATACGGCCATCGTCATTGAAGAGCACTACATTCCAAGCTTCAAGCCAGCGAAAGTCTTTATCAATAAGATAAAGAACAGCGACAAAGTGAAACAGCTCGCTGAAAAGTAGAAGAAGGCATTGGGCATTAGGCATCGGTGCCTATCGCTCCCGTCCCGATGCCTGACTCATCCCATGCGTAAAAACCGGATCATCTTACTTGTCGTTAGTGCTGTGCTCATCGTGGCTTTGTATTTCCTCCCCAAGGCCGTTGTGGAAAATGACAGCCAGTTACAAACCGGACCGGAGACTAAGTCAGCTCTCCCGGCAAGCCCCCATACCCAAACTCCAAAGTCAATTCGTCATAACATTAACCGATTGAGGACCCGCTACTTATCCAACTTGCCGGAAGAAAAAAATGCTATCTTTGCCGACTCTTTAGCGGGCTTGTACAATCAAGCGGGTCTCTTTGACAGCGCGGTATGGTTTGCTGAACGGGCAAATGCGTTCTTTAATACTGATGAAAGTCTGCTAAAAGCTGGAAATGCATGTTATGAAGCTTACACCTTTGCCATCAATGGTGAAAAGCAAAATGCATTGGCTGAAAAAACACGCGAGTTGTTCGGTAAGGTGTTGGAGAAAAATCCCGATAATCTCGAAGTGAAGACGAAGATGGCGATGACCTTCCTCAGCTCAAAATCTCCCATGAGGGGGATTGCCATGTTACGGGAAGTCCTGGAGAAAGACCCAAAAAATGAACTGGCTTTGTTCAACATGGGCATGTTGTCGATTCAGTCAGGACAATATGGGAAAGCCGTAGAGTGGCTGGAAAAGTTGGCTGGCGTCAATGAAGGACACCTCCAGGGTCAGTTACTGCTAGGGGTGGCCTATCTGAACCAGGGCGAAAAAACAAAAGCCCGGCAGCAGTTTGAGAAAGTAAAAAAGATGGATAAGGATCCTTCGGTGCAGGCTACCGTTGATTCATATCTGAATGAACTTAAATAATTTTTAACTCGTCCCGCACGTGTGGGAGCCAAACAAGTAAACTATGCCAAGCGGTAAAAAAAGAAAGAAACACAAAATGGCGACCCACAAACGCAAAAAGCGCTTGAGGAAAAATCG
>JANYKP010000174.1 GCA_025358195.1 Cyclobacteriaceae bacterium | reverse complement strand
GATTTATCTGCAAACTTGGCCTGATCAAACTTGATGTCGAGATTGGTAAGGATTTCTCCGTAACGACTGCGGGCTGTCAGCAGGCCCGTTGAAGAGGTGCTGATCGTGGCGTCAACCCCGCCGTATTTCGCATCAATGGTTAGTGGTGCGTTAAAGCTTTTAACTTCCACCATGCCGTACTTCGCCAGCACACTGGTTTCCATGTTTTTAGGGACGAAAACTTCCAATTTGATTTCTTTGATGATTCCATTGGACATATACGTGTACTCGCGGCCATTTTCTTCCAGGAATTTTTGTATTTCCGGATCGTTAAAGTCTTTGGCTTTAAAGAAATATTCGACGTCACCCTTTTTGATAACAATCCGTTTAGGGATATTCTCTTTATCTTTGATCACAGAGGTGACTGTAATTTCCTTGCCGGCGTTGACTTGCAATTCAAAGGCTGCATCATTCTCTCCGCGGTTAATGCTCACCGTTCCCTTGATCAACACTTCATTTTTATCCCAGGTTTGCAATGTGAGTTCAGGATAATCGAAGTTTAATACTAGTTTTTGTCCCGCCTTCACAGGAATCGTTTTTTCTATCTTGGTCTGGGCATGGGAGATTACGCCGCAGAAAATGAGACTTATTAATAATAATCTTGTCTTCATGGCTATGGTTGGGTAATTCGTTATTCGTTATTCGTTATCCGGCATCCGCTATCCGTTATGTTGTCTTTCAACCATGGTTTCACGGGTCGCGGACAGGGATTTGATTACTTCTTGCGCAGGTAAATATTGTTGTGCGTTGAGCTCAGCGTGAAGTCTAATCCACCTCCGTTAATTTTACCATTCACTTTATTGGAGCCATATTTCACCCATTCACTCTTCGGTTCGATTTCAAGTTTGAAGGCAGGGTCCACAAAAATTTCTCCATGGCTGGTACTCATGCTCATAGTTGCTTTGGTAGCTGCCGGAATCGTGATATCAATCAAGCCATGGGCCGAGGTAATTGAAATGGGGCTCTTCATATTGGTGCTGAAGTCAGCCTCTATTTCTCCGTGAACCGTTTTCACATTCATCGGCCCTGATACATTTTCCAAGTGCACGCCATTGTGAACGGTAGATATTTCTATTTCACTTTCTACATTTTTGAATTTCACATCGCTTCCATACGGTGAGCTGTGACTATAATAAATAGAAACACCTTTCGGCACCATGATCTTGACGCGTGGGCCATCCATTTTTTTCAACTGGTATACCTGATACGTAGTGCCCTTGTCAAGCACCGCGAGTCCAATGCCGGTGTTGTCTTCGAGGCCCATGTTACTAACGGCCCGCAACCCGTCGGCACGCCGGTCCTTTTCAGGGGAACCATCGAGGGAGGAGAAGACAATCTCGTTTCCGTTATATCCCTCAATGGTAACGTTGTTTACTTCCTTGATCTCAAGTTTTCCCGAACTTTTAGCGAGCTTGTATTCCTGAGCGTAGACGGCACCAATTGTTATGAGTGTGAACGCTATTATTAAAATGTTCCTTTTCATTTTGTTTTTATTTAAACATTAAACTTCATTTTTTCCTAAGATAAACCTTACCATAGTTGCAACTGAGATCGATGTTCATTCCGCCACCGTTGATTTTTCCACTCACCCGGTCGCTTTCCCGGACCATGTCGCCGGGCCTGTCGATTTCAATTTTAAAATCAGGGGCGGCGTAGATTTCCCCGTAGGAAGTGCTCATTTTAATATTCGCCTTGGTTGTTTGAGGAAGGGTAACATCCACGTATCCGTAAATCGAAACGATGGAAATTGGACCTTTGCTGGTTGAATTAAAGATGGCCTCCACATGACCGTAAATAGTTTTGACAGTTACAGGGCCCGAACAATTATCCAGATCGACACTATTATACTGTGCTGAAACTTCAATTTCGTTCTCTATATTCCTGAAGGAAACCCCACCTCCGTACTGTGACTCATAGGAGTAGGAGACGATCACTCCTTTCGGTACGAGGATTTTTATTTTTGATGAATTCGTCTTCTTAAGCTGATGCACCGTGACTACATCTCCTTTTTCTGATACATTAATACCAAGTCCAGTGTTATCATCCAATCCCATGCTGTTGATCTCCTTTAAACCCTGGGCCCGTTCATCCCGTTCTTTCTCATGGTCACCCGATGAGAAAATAATTTCATTTCCGGTATGTCCTTCTACCTCCACTTTGCCAATGTTAATTTCCAAACGCCCTGAGCTTTTGGCAAGCTTAAAATCCTGAGCGTGTAATCCACCCGCACTCAGTAGCGCCAGTAGAAGGATCGTTTGTATTTTGTTTTTCATTATTAAATTCATTTTTACGCAGTCCAACTTTTATGAAAGCTTTAATAAACCCGAGTAGGCCTCGTCTCTCACTGCTTTCATTGTCTCTGCATCATTGATGATATTTTCTAAATCTTTCACTGCTTCTTTCTCTTTCATTCTGACCATCAGCTGAATCAAAGCAATTTGAACGATGGGATCTTTTTGTTGAGAAAGTGACTGGATCAGTATTTTCCTGACCAAAGGCTCCAGGTGGAAATTGCTCAAGGCTTCCAGTGCTGCAAGCCGGACGTTGGTGTTGGGATCATCGTTCATCGTCTTTGCCAGCGCCCGCACAACCTCATCGTCCGCTTTCTCAATTCTCATGGCCACGTTCACGCCTTGAATCCGCTGACTGGCCGACTGCTGGTTGTCAATCATCATCAACATCCCTTGCTTGGTCTCTTCGATTTGCTTTCTAAGCTCCGCTATTTCAGTTTCATGCTTGTTGTTGGTGTTGATCCAATTGCCGATCGCAACACCAGCCATGACCAATACGATACCGGCTGCCATGCGAAGCAGGAGGGGTCGAAAAAACACCGTCTTTGCAGGTTTATTTTTGATAATTTCCTCTTGTAGAAGATGGTCAAAAGACGCCTTCAGCCGGCTGCCTGGTTCAAATTTTTCTGATTTATCCATAGCGTTCATGACTTCGCGCAATTGTTCGTACGCGCTGTATGCCTCTGCATTTTGCGCCAGCTCCCCCTCAATGCGTGCACGGTCCGCTGCGTTCAGCTTACCATCGATGTAGTCAATCAGCATTCCTTCTAATATCTCTTTATTCATGGTCTAGATTTTTTCTAATTCAAAATAATGTTCTCTCAATTTTGCGATCGCGCGGTGGACTTTTACTTTAATGTTTGCTACGGTTGTTTCCATCAATTCGGCCACCTCTTCGTACTTCATTTGCTGAAAGCGGGTGAGTATTAGCAACTCACGTTGTTCTTCGCTGAGCAGAGCAAGCGAACGGTGCAGAATTTTTTCTCGTTCGTCTTGCTGAGTTCCTTCTTCGTGGTCGATCATATGGTCACTCATTTTTTCTACTGCTATGAAATCCGACTTTTTATTCTTGTTAGCCTGGTAGTGGTCCGAAAAAACATTCCGGGCAACTTGATAGATCCATGACTGAAACCGATTGCCTTCCCGGTAGCTGTTCCGGTATTTGATCATGCGGAGGAAGACATTTTGCGTCAGGTCTTCGGCCAGATCCCGGTCCATAGTCATACGGGCCAGAAAATTGAAAATCCGTTTATGAAATCGTTCAAACAGCACAGCGGCTTGCTGAAGCTCACCGTTTTTCACGGCCTCCATAATCTGCTCATCCGTTGTCAAGTCGCTGGTTTTCGTCAAAATTCGTGTTAGTTACCGTTTGTGCCCACAAAGGTTACAAAAGGAATATGAAATCGCTTGCCGCCTCACTTGGACTTCATGGAAAATTGAAAGCGAATTGGATAGATAGCATTAAATGAATGCTAATCAGTTTTTAACGAAAGCGCTTTGCTGAAAAATTAGAAGGCCATCATTCAGAGGAAGAACAGAAGATTCGACGGCTATTTTAAATTTTACCAGTATTTCAGGAGATTATCTTAATGAGTGGAGAATGCTACCTGGCCTTCCGCCGTTGCTCCGCCTCCAACTCTTTTAAAGTCCAATAGGTTTTTCTGTCTTTGGTTTTCTCACGAATGCCTCTGATCCTTCCATCCCAAATACTTTCTGAATTGTTCAGGTGTGTTCGTATATAACTAAGTACGTCAGCGATGTATTGATCATTCTCATTAGCCACTGCGGCCATGGGTCCGTTGTATTCCACACCGTCAACAGGACCTGAGAGTCCATTGAGTAAAATCTTCACCGGTACTTCATAGTCACCTGTCACTCTGGGAGATCCTACCAGGGAGGGTGCCAGCTGGTGGACACCTTTCCCATCCGCCCCGTGACACGTAGCGCAATAAGCGTTAAAAATTTTATAGCCATTCACCATCTGAGTGGCTCCTCCTCGTAGTCTATACTTTTCTCTTAATTCCTTAATGACAGAATAGGAGGGGTAGAGATTCTCCGCGGCAGTTATTTTTATGACTTCATTATTTGGATGCGAATCCAGTATTGATTTTACGGTGGATTTGGACGTCTCGTTATTAATGCGCAACGAAAGAATGACTTGCTGCAATACTTCAATTTCCGGATCATTGGCCAGGTTTTTCAATTCTTCAAAAATCTCCGGATCATTTTTCTTTAAGTAATGCTCGCAAATACGAATGGCTCCAACCCTTACGCGAGGGTCTTTGTCTTTCAATGCAATTTTTAATAAAGGCTTTTCAATCGCGTCAAGGCCTTCTAAGGTCCACAGCGCGTGCAATCGTTCGAGGCCAAAATCCTTA
>JANYKP010000161.1 GCA_025358195.1 Cyclobacteriaceae bacterium | reverse complement strand
TAAGAATTCTGGTCATTCGGAGAAAACTCATTCATGATAAGTTTAGAAAAAATGGGTTTGCATTATAAATTTGGGCAATTGCAAGATTTAAAATCAAGCTAACTTGTGTGCATAGGCAAGAGCCTTAAGGCTGGGGTTAATATCGCGATACTATATAAAGGGCTTTAGCCCAATTAGAAGTAACGGCGACAAATTGAAATGCACCCATTGTGGCTAACCGAGAGTTTAATTCGGCGCCCTCTTCCCCTTAATCGGGAAAGCCCCAAATTGACCAACCGTCATCGTACCGCTCATCGCATCACCTTCAACGATAGTCTTCACACTGATGGTAGAACTATTGCCACCAAAGTTCACATCGTAGGAGAAATTTAATTCATTGCCCTTTAATGTAACCGATGTCAAGGGCGTTTCGCGATTGTTTCTGCTACTGATAATCGTTCCAGAATAGATATCGCCTTCTTTCTTAATCACCAGGTTTCCGTCTCCGCCCTGTGGCGATTCAACCGTATAGGTCCAGTTGCCTTCTGCCACGACGATGGCAGCCGGGTCTGCAACTTTCGTAGTAACATCGGATTTTTCTCCAGTAGTCGATTTCAAAGTCTGGGTTTGCTGACCTCCACCGCCGGTGCGCTGTCCGCCACCACCGGTTTGTTGCTGCGGTTGTTGTTGTGACGCGTCTGCGCCACCATTACCATCACCACCACCATCTTTTAAATCATCATTGTTGATAGATTTTTTACGTTTGCGCGGCGCATCAAAAGTCATTTTACCAATCCGGTAACTAAAAGTCACCTTAAAATTCATGTTATGGAGTTCGTTGGTACTGTGCTGGTCAATAATCGGTGAGGTGGTATAGCTGTTAATCCGCATGGCGGGAGTAAAGAACTGCTCGGCGCCGATGCCGATGCTTCCCTTTTTGTTGGGAAGATCTTTTTTGATGCTGAGGCTATACACATAAAAACTTCCCTGGATACCCTGCAGTTGAACCTGGCGGCCCCGGTAAAAGCTGAAGAACTGAAGACCATACCCTTTTGAGAGCGTATAATTTCCAAAGAACCGGAAACTCGCCACCCAGCCCTGGTTGCTGGCCGTATAAAGCGAGTTAGGATCATTGTTCTTAAGAACCGCATAATAGAGATCAGAACCGCCGTTTACCGTAAGCTTGTTCGAGATATTCACACTGGCAAAAAGACTGCCGCCGTACGCATCTTCTTTGCCGATGTTTTTATATTGAGTGAGGATGGTATCCGGATCTGTACTAACAAAATTTTGCACGGTACGGATGCTTTGGATAGCATTGTTCGTATTTCTCATGAACGTTGAGAAGTTAAGCGAAGTACTTTTTACAAACGTGCTGTACGACAATTCATAGTTGTTGGTGTATTCCGGCCCCAGTGTAGGATTACCGATGGTGGCGTTTAAAGGATTTGAAGCTTGTAAGTTTGGATTCAGGAATTGAATGGAAGGTCGCTGGATACGCCGGTTGTAAGCGATCTTGACGGTACTGCCATTTTTTAGTTTCTTCGACAGATTGATACTTGGTACAAGCACGCCATACGATGGAATTGTTACCGGAGCTTTCTCGGTTGCAAAATTTGCATGGATCGTAGTGTATTCATACCGTGAACCCGCTTTCAGGCTGTATCCTGACTTCATGCTGTAGGTGTAGGAGAAATAGCCCGCCGTAATATTTTGATTATAGTTAAATATGTTTGAAAGGCTGCTGTTGGGGTTGGAGACATAATCACCATTCGCACCCGGCGCGAACAAGTATTTATAATCACTGGCAACCTGCCGGGAGATATTCTTTCCCCCGAACTCCAATAATTGTGTGGTCCCGATAGGAGTCTGATAATCTGCCTGAATCGTTATCTCCTGGTTATAGCTTGAGTTTAAATTTTTCAGACGCTGCGAAATCGATAGGTCTCCTTCATTCAGGATAGCATTGTAAAAATCGTTTGTGCGGTCATTGCGGCTGTAGAGGGCCAGCAGACTAAACTCCCGCTGAGGCTTGCTGAACGTGTGCGTGTAATTGAGACTCGCGTCCACGGTCCCGGACCGGTCAGTGGTTTGCACGTCTTTGAGACTGGTAGAAGAGGTCGATCCGAATGTCTGGGTAAATAAATGATCTTGAAAGTTATTTCCGTTTCGGGATCCATAACGAACAGAGGCGGTCAATGAGTTGTTCTTGTCGATATCATAGTCCCAGGAGCTTTGCAGATTTCCGCCCAGATCATTTCTTCGGGTGGCAGCATTTTGAATATTGAGGGTTTGGTCTCCGGTAGCGGTGGAGGTTGTCAGCTGGCTATTGTCAAATTTCCCGGTGATGTTGTAACCAGCACGTCCAAAGCCACCGAGGGAGAAGCCCATTTTCCCTTTGCGATAGCTGCCGTTTAAGCCAAGGTTTGAACCCCGGTATCCGGAGCTGCCATCGACATTGAGGGTAAGCCCTTGCAAGGTATTTTTCTTGGTAATGATATTAATAATACCGGCAGAACCCTCTGCATCGTATTTGGCCGAAGGAGAAGTAATTACCTCCACCGTTTTGATCTGATCGGCAGGAATTTGTTTTAATGCATCAGCCACACTGCTGGCGGAGATCGTCGATGGTTTATTATTGATGAGGACTTTGATATTCTGATTGCCGCGGAGGGAAACGTTTCCATCCATGTCCACAGACAACATCGGTACCCGTTTCAATACATCCGTTGCGTCCCCGCCCTTGGTAGTCTGATCATTTTCCGCATTGTACACCGTGCGGTCAACTTTTTCTTCGATCAGGGCGCGTTGGCCCTCCACCACAACGGCATCCAGTTCTTTGGAGCCGGTGGTCAATTTTAAGGCGCCGACATCGACCGAGCTTTTCTTATCGGTGATAGTAACATTCTCAACGGTAACATTCTCATATCCAATAAAAGAGATGATGAGCCGATAGGTACCGTAGGGGACCTTTGTAATCACAAACTTGCCCTTGTCGTCGCAGACGGCGCCATTGAGTGGTTTGTCCGATTTGAGGTCGGCCAATGCAACCGTTGCAAATTCAACGGGCTGCTTGCTGGTGGCGTCGGTTACGACTCCGGTGATCTTGCCATTGCCCTTAGCAGTGGAGTTCTGGGCTTGCGCGGAAAAAGTGATTGCTACCAGTAAAAGTGATAAAAATGTCTTCATATGCTGTATTCTCTTCAAAAAAAGTGCCGCT
>JANYKP010000112.1 GCA_025358195.1 Cyclobacteriaceae bacterium | reverse complement strand
GATTTATTAGGTCTTTTTTTCGACCCGGAAGATATTCACAAAGAAATATTCGACACAATAGCCATCACTTTCAGTGAAGTGACCGCCAAGGATATTCATACCATCGTTCATGGTTTCAAAGAGCAACAAACGAGTGCCTGGGTCACGATCGCCACGACACTGTTTTTTTACTTTATCGCTACTACCCTATTGAGTGTGATTAAGCAATCCATTCATCGTCTTTGGAAAATCAGGAAGAAGACTGAAAAAAATATTATGTACAACGTGAAGGAAAGAATGATTGGCTTAGGTCTGTTATTTGTGGTGGCCGTTTTGGTGGTCCAATCCTATTTTATTGATCGACGACTTCTTGCCGGGCTGGAGGATGGCTCGGTGCTTACACGCAGTATTGACAGTGGATTTTCTTTCCTGATTGCCGTCATCTGGTTCACGCTTGTTTTGAAACTGCTTCCGGAGGCGCGCATGTCATGGAAGGTAGGGTTGGCAGGAGGACTCTTTACAGGCATACTATTCAAAGGCGGGGAACTGATTCTGGGAAAAATTCTTATTCACTGGAAGCTGGTGGCGATCTTTGGTGTTTCAAGCTCCATGGCACTGATATTATTGTTCATTTTCTATTGTTCATTCATACTGTACATGGGCGCCGCCTTTACATGTGAATATGCGAAAGCCATTCGAAAACCAATCCAGCCAGGTAAATATGCCATTGAGTATGTCGAGGAGATCACAGCTGAAGGCAAGTAGGCATCGCAAGGGATTATCCGGATCAATGACCCAAGCTAAGACACTTGATTAGTCGGCGCTCCAGTGCCTCCAGATTTGAATGCCTCCAGATTTATCTGGAGGCAAGATTGACAAATGAAACTGGGCTTTAGCCCAACTGTTCCAACAGCATTTCATCCGGACAAGTTATTCATACTTCAAAGTCTCCGCCGGATTAATCAGAGCAGCCTTCAGCGAGTGGTAGCTCACGGTCAACAAGGCAATCACAAATGCCAGGGCAATCGAACTGAGAAATACCCAGAGTTGTAATTCTACACGGTAGGCATAATTTTCGATCCATTTTGTCATGACATACCACGAGACTGGTGTTGCTATGAAAATGGCTATGAACACCAGCATGGCAAACTTTTTATTCAACATACCCAGAATATTGGATGCGCTTGCGCCTAGTACTTTGCGAATACCAATTTCTTTCGTTCGTTGTTCAGCGGTATAGGCCGACAAGCCGTACAGGCCAAGACACGAGATAAAGATTGTCAATGCAGTAAAAAAACCAATTGCCTCCCCAAACATTTTTTCCTTTTTTAATAATTCACCAAAATTATCATCCAGAAAATGGTACTTCATCGGTTCATCCGGAGCAAATTTCTTCCATTTGGCTTCTGCCGCTTGAATAAATTCATTGATGTTGTTGCCGTTGAGACGGAATCCCATCTGATAATACTCCTTCGTCAGCATGATCGCGACAGGAGCAATCGTGTTCCGCAATGACTCCCAATGGAAATCACTGACCACCCCAATTACAAGCTGTCCTTTGTTTACCTCTGCTCCAATCGGATCTTCAATTCCCAACGCCTTCACCGCCGACTCATTCAATATAACGGAGGAAGAATCAGAAGCGAGATTTTTGTTAAGCCCCCTCCCCTTCACCAGATGAAAACCCATAAGGTCGATAAATTCGTGATCGCCAAAATAGGTATTGACTGTAATGGCGTCTGGCATCTTCGGGGTCTTGTAGGTATTAAATGTCATAATTGCTTTACTACCCGGTTCCCCCGTATGCAGGCTGACCTTCGAAACACCCGCCTGCTGTGTCAACTCATTCCTGAAAGCCCCGACACCTGTGCCAAGTTGTGAAATATTATCAATGGTCACTACATTTCCCTGGTTGAAGCCAAGATCCTTCATTTGCATAAAATTCATCTGGCGTACAATAATGGCTGAGCAAAGCATCAGGCAGATCGAAATGGAGAACTGAAACACCACCAGTAAATTTCTGAATCCTCCTCCACCCGCTGTTGACAGATTACCTTTCAACACGTTCACCGGCTTGAATGAAGTAAGATACAAGGCTGGATAAATACCTGAAAGCAGGCCCACGATTATAGCAAAAGCAAGGAGGATCAACACGCTCCACCCATTGCTCCAAAGCGTATTAAGAAGTTGATCGCCTGTGATAACCTCAAAGGCTTTCAAAAATAACTCCGCCAGGGCCAGAGAAAGGGCCATGGAAGCCATGCTCACCAGCACAGATTCCAACGTAAACTGGGTTATAAGTTTACCACGTGATGAGCCGACGGCCTTGCGAATACCTACCTCTTTTGCTCTTCGCGAGGCTCTGGCGGTGGTCAGGTTAATAAAATTCACAGAAGCAAGCAGGAGAATGAAAACAGATATAGCTGCAAAGGTGTACATGTTTGATTCATTACCTCCCGCGGAAATCTCATAGTTTAATTTCGATTTCAAGTGAACCGCTTGCAGGGGATGCACATAAAATTTTACAGAGTTTTCATTCTTTTTGTAATCTTCAAAGGAGATATTTTGAGGGACGCCGGAGGCATGGGGGTACACTTGTTTTTCGAGAATTCTGTCCAGCGCGGCTTCAAGGTCTTGCTGATTGTTTTTCTCTTTTAATAACATGTAACTGTACACGGCGGCCGATGTCCAGACTGGTTCGTGCGTCATCTGGCCATCAATGGAAAGCCAAAAAGAAGATTTAAGTTGTGAACTGCGATCGTCGTCTTTAACAATTCCGGTAACGGTAAACGGTCTTTTTTCTTTTCCAACTTCAAGGGTTTTGCCGATCGCTTGTCCTTCCTTGAAATATTTGTCCGCCATACTTCTGGTCATCACCAGCCTGTTTGAACCAGCTAGTGCCGTGCGAGGGTCGCCCTCAACAAATTTGTATGAGAAGACTTTGAAAAACGAGGTGTCCGTGTAGTACACCAGTTCGTTGAAAGATTGTCCATCCAGATAAACGGGTACATCGCGCACACGTTTAATACGCGTAAAGGCTTCGATTCCTTCAAATTCATTTGGGAGGTAGTCACCCAACACTTCTGGCCCTAAACCAAATTGACCAATGTTGAAGAATGAAATCCCTACTTTATAAATACGATCGGCATTTTTAAAGTGCCGGTCATAACTCCACTCGGCATAGACATACAGGAATATTACAAGGCTGCATGAAATCCCGATGGCAAGCCCGAGGATGTTAATCAGTGAATACGAAAGTTGGCGTTGAAGATTGCGCAAGGCGATAAGCAAGTAGTTGCGGAGCATCAGGTTACAGGGTTATGATGTTCATTGATTTACAATTCCGGTTGATACATGCACGCCTCCAACCAAATACGTCTATTCGTACTTTAATGTTTCGGCAGGCCTGGTCCATGCAGTTTTGATGGCCTGGTAACCTATAGTAGAAAGGGTTATCAGCAAGGAAAGTGCCCCGGCCATCACAAAAACATCCCACCCCACAGACACCCGGTACTCAAATGACTGCAGCCAGTTACTCATTAGATAATAGGTAATGGGCACCGCCAGCACCAGGGAAATGCCGATTAGATAAACATAGTCTCTTGAAAGGAGTATCAGCAATGCCTGCTCGGTAGCACCCATTACTTTGCGAATGCTTATTTCCTTGGTGCGATTCTGCATGGCAAGGGAAGCCAGTGCGTACAAGCCAAGACTTCCTATAATCATGGCGAGGACTGTCGCGATACTCACAACTTTACCAAGGTTTTGATCATTTCGATATTGTGCCGCCAGTGCCTGATCTACAAAAGTGAAGGCAAATTCTTCGCCACCTGTTAGTGTATCCCAAACGATTTTTATTTGGTCTATTGTTGCCGACATATTGCCTGGTCTCAACCGTATCAATAATTTAGGAACTGGTGAATTATCGATATTAATATTTTCTATTCCACTCAATGGAATAGTGGCATTCATTGTCATAACCAGCGGGGTCACCTTTGTGTAAAGCGAAGCGTAGTTAAAATCTCGTACCACGCCGATAATCTCATGATCGATAAAATCTTTACCAGGAATCTTCTTGCCAATCGGATCCGTCCAGCCGTATTCTTTTACGAATGATTCATTCACGATAAGAGCTCTGCGCCGGTCCGATGTGTTTTCATCCGAAAAATTTCGACCCACTGCCAACTCCATTTTCATGGCCGGTATGTAATCATCATCGACAATATTAACATTGAAGGTCCGGTAGGTTCCTTTCTCATCCGTGTAGCCGACATGGGTCCAGCCGCCATTTCCAAAGTCATGGGAGGATGCACAGACGACTGCGATACCTGAAATCTTCGATAATTCAGTTTTAAACTGCTCAGCCTTTTCAAACCCCGCCTTCACCCGCTCTGGCAATCGCCCGTCACGAGCAACATTTAATTGAATGACGGCCAATTGTTCGCGATTAAATCCCAGGTCCTTGTTTTGTAAAAATTCCAATTGTTGACGCATTACCAACGTGCTGGAGATCAGGAAAATGGACAGAACAACCTGAACGCCCACCAGTACTTTGCGTAAACTTTGCTTGCTGCTGCCTGTTTGTATTTTCCCCTTAAGAATGGCAATGGGTTTAAAATTGGAAAGTACAAAGGCAGGATAGCTGCCGGCAATCAAGCCAATAATGGCCACCAGTATCAAAGCCACAAGGAATGTAAAGCCATCCGGCCGCAGTGCCAGATTTTTGCCAGCGAGGTCATTAAACAACGGAAGACTCATGATAGAAAGCACCATGCCCACCAGTAATGCTGCAACGGTGACGATTACTGCTTCACCGATAAATTGAAAGATCAGTTGCATTCGCTCCGCACCCACTACTTTACGGATGCCCACCTCCTTAGCCCGTTTAATGGATCTGCCAACGGATAGTGTCACAAAATTTATGCAGGCTACCAATAAGATCAGCAGCGCAATGGCCGCAAGAATGTAGGCATACTTTGGATTATTGACCGGGGCAATGCCAACCGGGTAGCTTGTATCGAGATGGATGGAGGTAAGTGATTGAAGTCCGGGCGCATACTTGCTTTTGTTAAAATTTTCTTCACCAAGAATCGTCCGAAATACCGACGGGAATTTACTTTCCAATTCTTTTGGATGAATGCCTTCACGAAGCAGAATGTACGTTTCTGGAGTAATATTAAACCAGCCAGACGTTAGGGAACGCTCGTTGTAAAGCCTCGGATAATTGAGATCGGAAATCAACACACCAAACTGGATGCTTGAGTTGATAGGTATGTTTTCTATCACCGCCTTCACAGTAAATTCTTCAAACTTTTCTCCCAGTTGGATGGAGATCACTTTCCCTATGGGGTCTGTGTCACCAAAATATTTTTGAGCGATTGGCCGGGTCAGGACCACATTATTTTGTCCACCCAACGTTCCTTCGCGATCACCCTTGGCAGTTTCAAAATCAAATACCTTGAAGAAATCCTGCCCTGCAATGGACACTTGCTCGGTAAATTGGTTCTCTCCTACTTTTACGATCGAACCAATATTATTAAAACGTACTTGCGACTCCACTTCAGGGAAGTTTTCTTTTAAGGCGGGGCCCATTGGAAAAGGAGTAACGGTGGCAAAGAATT
>JANYKP010000106.1 GCA_025358195.1 Cyclobacteriaceae bacterium | reverse complement strand
CTTTGTTGACATTCTGACCTCCTGACCCACTACTTCTCGATGTTGTGAATATAAGTTCGTGAATAAGGTCCTTCGCTTGTGGTCGATGCTTCCCTTCCATGGTCGCTTTAAAAATGATACAATCTTTTATTCTAAATTAGCATAGAAATCTTCATCCCGTATGAACAAATTGGCTTTTATCGTAGAGGATAACCCTGTTCATAAAAAAATGCGATCTGTTTATTGCCATGGTGAAATACGCAATTTCTCAAGTCAATACACAATTAAATTCCAGCGTTTCTCCTGGATGTAAAAAATACTTCTATGAACCTGGATCGAGCCATACAGATTGCCGTGGAGGCCCATAAAAATCAAAAGGACAAATATGGAGCTCCCTACTTCGGACATATATCCCGTGTGATGAATGCGGGGAAAACGGAGAATGAAAGAATTGTCGGCGTCCTCCATGATTTGATTGAAGATACACCCTGGACATTTGACGATCTGAAAAAAGAAGGCTTCTCCGCCCATGTCATTGAAGCTATCCGATGTCTCACAAAAAAGAGTGAAGACGAAGACTATGAATCGTTTGTCGATCGCATCAAAATAAATCCGCTGGCCATCAGGGTGAAATTACATGATCTGACGGATAACATGGATATCCGTCGATTGCCCATGGTTACCGAAAAAGATGTGCCTCGCTTGAATAAATATTTAAAGGCGTATCATCTGCTGGCGGCCTTGTAAAACTAGTGTAGTGTATATTGTTCCAAAATTAATTTGTCACAACACAAATTACACAATTCAATACTTATGCAAGTCCATTATTTCACGTACCGAAAACAGGAGTTCACTTGCACACAATGCGGGTGGGTGGGAAAGGGCAGTGAACTGAGCGATGGCGAATTCAGCGACGTGTTTTTTATCATGGATCTGGAATGCCCGAAATGTTCTCATCATATGGGTTTTTGGCAGGCACCACTGCTCACCGAAATGGAAGTATGGAAAAAGGATCACCCAACGTGGAAAGACGGGGATTGATCATCGTAGAAAGCTTGCTTTGTGCACCATCCGGGGTGCCGGATCAGAACCTTGCTCTCGCAGGCTTCTTTTTTACAAAAATATTAACCGCAATTTCTCATACGGCATTTCTACCTCGAGGTAAACCGGGGCATCATTGATACTTTGGTAATTCAACTCAACAATACTTTTAGAGTCGTTTTGCGGATTGGGAAAAACCCGTCCGATACTAGCCATATTTACCAATAAGGGTTTTGTTTCGTCGTCTTCCGCAACGTTAAGCTCAATAAACTTTGTCATAGCCTTGCATATGTGATGAGGCGGCAAGGTACGGGAATTGTCAAATCAATACTGGCAGATCTGGCTACTGAATTCTAGCAATTAGAAATGCGTTGACCGCTCTCAATCTCCAAAACCCGGAAACTTAAAGCCGCAGATGCTCCACCAATCGTAGCTCCGGGAAAAGTAAATGCGGCTCATACCCTTCATTTTTTTTGTCGCTCCCTGGGCTGTATAAGCTTTGTATACCAACAGTACCTCCACGATTCCAGTGTTACTGTTAAGATCGAAGGTTACGTTTTCGATATTACTTCTTTCAACTTTCAAATTAGTATGCGCTTCCTGAAAGGTAAGAATAATCGATGAAATTGAAGCGCGTGTATGTTCCTTGCCGCAAAAAAAGATTGACTCGGCTAATGAATGCTTGCTCCACTGCTCATTCCATTTCTCATTGAATATAATATCAATAAAATATTTTGCATATCTTCTTAAATCAAAGTCGTGGTTAGGATGAAATTCTTCATAAATAAAATGATGCATCATTCCCGCCATTGAAAACGAATCCATTTCATGTTCAAACAACTCCTCTGTCAGAAACTGATAGATTACTGAATCTTTATACTTGCAACAGCAATCCAGAACAATGTCCTTTTCTTCCAGAAGGAACAACAAACGCTTCAATTCCTTTTTGACCTGGCTGCCTGTCATTGAATCCAGCTTCAAAAAAGTCGGTCGACCTATGAAATCGTAGAGCTTTACCCTGGGGGCATCACGATGTTGTCTTTCAAAATTGTAAATTTGATTGAGCCATTGATTCTCCATTTCAGGGCTCAATACTGATATGTCATGCAGCTGCATACCGTGCTCAAGTTTTAATTTTATCAATTCATTGGAGGCTTTAAGATCATCGTCCGGATCCAACGCCTCATCAGCAGAATTTTTCATTTGTTTAACGTTTGCTCAAACCTATATAGACGTCAAATCGCTTCAAAATAAAACCCCACAGGAATTCCTGACTTATTTGTTTCACTATATTCGCTGATACCTTTCGGAGCTAAAAGTCAAAAGCCAAAAGCTAAAAG
>JANYKP010000094.1 GCA_025358195.1 Cyclobacteriaceae bacterium | reverse complement strand
AAAACTGAACGGCCCACCCCCTTGAAAAATTATAGTTCCCAAACACCCTAAAGTTCTTCACCAACCCTGAGTTACTTGCATTAATAAATGGGTCCGTTGAATTATTTTTCAGGATTCTGTAATACACATCCACACCACCATTGATGGAAAAGCGACTGGATAACGGAACGCTTGCAAAAACTGAAACCCCATAATTCGCTTCTGTCCCAATATTCTGGTAAGTAGATACAATGGTATCATGCCTCACACTTCGAGCCTGTTGAATATCATTCGTGTTATTGCGTAAGTAGGTCGAAAAATTCAGCGTGCTGCCTTTAACCAACGTGTTGTAAGCGATTTCATAATTGTCAGCATACTCGGGTTTCAAATTTGGATTACCAATACTAGCGTTCAGTCGGTTGGATGCTACAAGATTAGGGTTCAACTCTTGCAACGAGGGTCTTTGAATGCGCCTGTTGTAGGAAGCCTTTATCAGGTTCCCATTTGCCAGTTTCCGCGAAACATTTATGCTGGGCACCAAAACACCATAAGAAGGTATACTGATATTGGTCTGGCCTTGAAAGTGGGCGTCGATATGTGTGTATTCGTACCGGCCTCCGGCCTTCACGGTATAGTTGTTGACAGACGTCATCGTGTATGAAACATAACCGGAGGTGATGGTTTGATTGTAGTTAAATCCGTTGGATAAAAACGGCCGAGTTGATGCGAGGTACTCGCCGTTTGTACCTTGCGCAATCAAATACCGATAATCACTGGTAACCGTACGAATAATGTCTTTCCCTCCGAACTCAATAAGTTGATTTCGTTTAATAGGTTCCTGGAAGTCCGCCTGAAATGTGATCTCCTGGTTGTGGCCCTGGTTTTCATTTTTGTAACTTTTCAAAACAGCATGATCGATCTGCGAGAGTGAATCAGAAACAAAGCCACTGTTGGGATTATTCTTGCTATAGATGGCCAGAAAATTAAATTCACGATCTTTTTTAGCAAATGTTTTTGCATAGGTCATACTCACATCCACGTTATCCCCAACGTTAGTAGTCCTTATATTTTGCAGGTTGGCACTCAATAATCTTTCGTGTTGGAACCTCTGGGTAAATAGCTGATCCTGATAGGCCGTCTGATTGCGTTGGCCATACCGAACGGAGGCCGTAAGTGAATTCATTTTGTTAATATCATAATCCCAGCCAAACGTGTATTGGTTATTGAATCCGTTTGTATGCGTATTAGCAGTTTGAATATTAAGCGCTGTATCTCCCCTGCTCATGGTGGTCTGGCGGTTTTCAAAATACCCCCTGATATTATATAAATCACGGTTAAAACCTCCGAATGAAAACCCCATTTTTCGTTTTCGGTAACCTCCATTGAGGCTTATATTTGATCCCCTGGATCCAACACTACCGTCCACGGAGAGAAAAACTCCCTGTAATGTGTTTTTCTTTAGAACAATATTAATGATCCCCGCGGAGCCTTCCGCATCATACTTAGAAGAAGGCGAAGTTATCACCTCCACATTTTTGATCATATCAGCAGGAATCTGTTTCAGGGCATCCGCAACGCTGCTTGCCGTAATTGTGGAGGGCTTGTTGTTTATCAATACTTTAACATTTGCACTGCCGCGAAGGGAAACATTTCCATCCATATCCACAGACAGTAACGGAACTCGTTTTAGCACATCCGTTGCATCACCACCTTTGGTAGTAAGGTCGTTTTCAGCGTTGTAAATCGTGCGATCTACCCGTTCTTCCACGAGCTGCTTTTGACCTTGAACCACAACTTCATCCAGGATTTTTGTCGAAGCACTGATTCCTATAATTCCTAGATCGATTTCATTCCTTTTATCCGAAACGGAGACATTTATCTTTTTAGTTTCAAAACCTATGAATGAGATTTCCATTTGATAGCTGCCTTTGGCCAATTTTGAGAGGGAAAATTTTCCATTGCCATCACAGACCGTACCATTTATAGGTTTATCTGTTGCTGGGTCGATAATTGCAACTGTCGCAAACTCCACAGGACTCCTGCTCACGGAGTCCATAACCATTCCATAAATTTTTCCATTTCTTTTCGCGGCAGAATGCGCCGTGTTTTGAGCATCTAGTGTCTGAACACTGAAGACAAGGCAAAGAATGAATAAAATTTTCTTCACGTTAGTTCTTAAAAGTCATCTTTTTCTAACGCTGTTTAACCGCATGCTTCCGATTGATCCAACGATTCAATTTGCAGGAAAGAAATGCGGAACCAGATCCGATGACCGCTCCAGCGAGAACATCACTCGGATAGTGAACGCCCAAATCCATCCTTGAATAGCCTACCGCGCCCGCCCATAAAAATGAGGGTGCAATGACATACCATTTGGGAC
>JANYKP010000086.1 GCA_025358195.1 Cyclobacteriaceae bacterium | reverse complement strand
CGGGTTAGCTGGAAGATGCGCGTACAGGCATAGGAAATCGAGAGGGACGGGCACGCTCCGGCATAGGCATCGCATAAGGACAGGCATGGTTATTCCGTCGCGGTGCGGCTTTTTGTTCGCGTTCTATCTGGCCTTTGGCCGTATAAATTTCAGCAGGCTCGATCTGAAGACTACTGAAAAGTCAAGCTGGACACCTGTACCGCGCCAGTTTCCTACCGCGTCCCTGGCCTACACCGGTATATTGGTCTGGGACCAGCCACCACCGGCAGCAGGGCCCAATGTTTCAATCATTCCTTATGTCCTTGGCCGCGTGACCCGGGATTATCAAAACGGAACACCCAACGCTTATAAGAATGACTTTGGAGCTGACGCAAAGATTGCTGTTACCTCTTCTGTAAACCTGGACCTTACCGTCAACCCGGATTTCTCGCAGGTGGATGTCGACCGCCAGGTGACCAACCTGGACCGGTTCGAACTTTTTTTCCCTGAGAGACGACAGTTCTTTCTGGAGAACGGTGATCTCTTTGCCAACTTCGGCTATGCCACAATACGGCCATTTTTCTCCAGGCGCATCGGGTTAGGAGTACCTATTCAATATGGCGCACGGATAAGCGGGAAAATAAATCGCAACTGGAGGATCGGTATGATGGACATGCAAACTAAGGAAGTGGAAGCCCAGGGATTGCCTGTTCAGAATTTCGGGGTAGTGGCGTTGCAAAG
The DNA here is from genome assembly GCA_025358195.1 of Cyclobacteriaceae bacterium. Taxonomy (GTDB): domain Bacteria; phylum Bacteroidota; class Bacteroidia; order Cytophagales; family Cyclobacteriaceae; genus ELB16-189. Next base: position 2,868 of record JANYKP010000086.1, on the reverse strand, counting down.
AAGAGTGTTCGCGCGGTCCAACATCGGCTTCATTTTTATTAACAAACAATCCATCGAATATCAACCACCAGATTCCATTGCTTCTCCCTATTCTCAATATAACCGCAACGTGGGTCTTGAATACAACCTTGCGTCCTCCGATAATTTCTGGACGGGGAAGGCGCTGTTAATGCGTTCATTCAGTCCTGGCAAAAATGGAAATGATTATGTTCACGCAGTTAATCTCCAGTATGCCACTCGCAAATGGGCCCTCTCGTGGCAGCATGAGGTTGTTGGAAAAAACTATAATGCCGAGGTGGGATACGTGCCCCGCACGGGCTACATCAAATTAAACCCGGCTGCGGGCGTTACATTTTTTCCGAAAGGAACAAAGGTGCTCAGCCACGGTCCGACAATAAATTCCACATTATTTTTTAACGAAGCGTTCCAATCAACTGACAATGAGACATTCGTTGCTCACACGACAACATTCAGGACTCAAAGCAAACTTACTTTATGGGTCGCCCACAACTATGTGGAGTTGTTAAAACCTTTTGATCCCACCAACTCAGGACTGGAGCAACTGGTCACGGGAACCAAGCATTATTTTGATTCCTATGGATTTGAATTTTCTTCAAAGCCACAAAGGGTTTTTACGTTTGCCGCAACGGGTAGAAACGGTGGATACTATGCAAATGGCTCCCGCCTGAATCTAACCTGTGACTTCGGCTATCGCTTTCAACCCTATGTAAGCATTACGTTATCATCTTCGTACAATGATATCCGTTTGCCGGAGACCACGGGTCAAACCACGTTCTGGCTCGTCGGCCCGCGGCTGGATGTAACGCTTACGAATAAACTGTTTTTCACATCGTTCATGCAATACAACAATCAGCGGGATAATGTGAACTTGAACACCCGCCTTCAATGGCGGTACAAGCCTGCTTCGGATCTGTTTATCGTTTATACAGACAATTATCTGCCTGGTGATTTTTCAGTGAAGAACCGGGCGTTGGTAGTGAAGTTTACGTATTGGTTGAGTATTTAGGCCTCACCCCTAGCCCCTCTCCGAAGCGGCGAGGGGGAAATTATGAAAAAATGTGGATTGCCTTACAGGGGTAGCACTGTCCCCAACGCCTTACTAACAGCCTTCCCGACAATCTTCAGAACGGCATTGACCGTATTCTGCGCCGTGATCAGCCCAATTCCCTTCATCGTTAGTAGCACATTTTTCAGCGCCAACCGCTGAATATCAAGCCGTGCTTTAAGCTCGTCGTTATCAAATGTTCCCGCCAGCTTCAGCTGCGCCAAAAATTCGGCATTCTCCGTAAACTGTCGGAACTCATGCTCGGCGTAGGGCTTGAAACTTTTCCAGGATCTTCCCAGTTCTGTTTTAGCAGCGGCAAGGCATTCGGCCACTACTTGTTTATAGTTGAGGGTTTCCATATTCATTTAGTGGATTTGATTTTCCCGGTACTCTTCAATTCTTCTTGTAGTTTGATGACAGCGTCGAAAGCGGAATTGATACCGTTGCGTATGTCGTGCCGGTCATCGCCCGGCCGGTCTGGGATGCCTGCTTTGTGCAGTGCTTCAAAGACGTGCATCACGCTGTCCAAATTATGTATCTGCTCTTTGACAATCGCTGCCTTGACACTCAGGTTCCTGGCTCTTCCTTCGAGCGTGATCAGGTCCACTTCCAATTGATCGTAGTAGTCCTGGAAGCCCCCAAACTTTTGATTAGCGGGATCGCTGTCCTGAATCGTGCGACCCAACTTTATGAAATGCAGGTTGAAATCGCTCTTCATCTTTGTCAACGTGTTGTCGATCACCTGGTCATAGCCGGTGATGAAGGTGACCGTGCAGGATGAGAGGAAGATGGCCAACAGTGTCTGAACTGTGATGGGGGTGATTCGGGTGATGGTCATGATGGTTTGAGTTTTTTATTCTCAACACGGTGAAATTCAAGTTTGGTGTTGCCAAAATTTATTAACAAGCCTATCTCCAGGTTGTAAGCCTCAAGGTAATTGATCGCCTGGGCCAGGTGTACGGCCTCCAGTTTTATAAGAGCCTTTAACTCAACGCTGATCGTGTTGTTGACCAAAAAGTCTACCCAGCGCGATCCCACCGGTTTGTTTTTGTAAACGACTGGCATCTCATATTCTCTGTCAAACGTCAGATTCTGTAATTGAAATTCATGCGCGAGCGCCCGCTGATAAATCACCTCCTGAAAACCATTTCCCAGCGCATTGTGCACCTCCATCGCACAACCAATGATCCTTCCCGTCAACTCTGAATACTTATACTCCGTCTTTATCATGTCATGTCACTGAAATCACATCAATCAAAGTTATCATGTCACATCAAAAAAATCACACCCATCACAGTCCAGACTTCTTCTCCTTCCGGTAATTCTTAAACGCCTCCCAATCAAATTCCTTCAAAAACTTCGTCGCAGCTTCCGCTCCATTTATGAACAACTGGGTCTTTTCTTTTTCCGTGAGATTAAAGTTGAGCCAATTGAACTTCCGTACATCGATACGACCGATGCATTTTTCGAAAATGCTGTTCTTGATGAGGAAGTCACGGTCGTAGTAATAGCGTACCGTGTTGAAGATCGCCCAAATATAACTTCCGAAATCGGGGAAACTTTGTTTTGGTTTTGCATCTTCATCCTCGAGCATGATGCCCAGCGTAGGCATACGCGCAATGTCAATAGTGGGATTGAAGAACACATTGATAGGAAAATTGGAAAGTAGTCCGCCGTCAACCATAAGCGCTTTTTCCGGGATTTCCCCTTCATAGCTCAGCATTTCGCGCCAGCATTTCTTCACATTCGCATCGTTAGTTGGTATGTTGTCAATTTTTGCGGCTTCAAAAAAGATCGGGATG
>JANYKP010000048.1 GCA_025358195.1 Cyclobacteriaceae bacterium | reverse complement strand
CGTGCCAATCGCAAAACAGATTCGTGTTCTTTCCCAGGTTCGGCGATGAGTATCATTGGCTGTTGAATTCCCAGTAGCGTTCCTACCCATACAGCAAATTGTCCATTAAGACCAATGTTAATAGAACCCGGTATAAAACCATTCTCAAAATCATCGGCGCTGCGTGTGTCTAGAATACGCGCTCCTTTTTTCAGCTCCTCCTGAAAGGCGGTGAGGGTCAAAGGCTTATTACTTTCTTGAATCACCGTATCGATGGAGTCATAACCGTTTTTGTTGATGCGGGCGTCTTCGAAAAAATAGGGAGGCGGAGGAAGTATTCCATCCGTTACCTGTCTGATAAATTCTTCCCGCGTTTGATCTTTCAGGGCATAGTTGAATTTCTTCTGCTCTCCGATCGAGGAAAAAGTCTCTTTACCAATATTTTTTCCACAGGCTGAACCGGGACCGTGAGCAGGATAAACGATCGTTTCGTCCGGTAGTGTTTTTATTTTTTTGTTTAGCGAATCATACAACAAACCAGCAAGTTCATCCTGGCTCATAATCCCGTCCAGCAAATCGGGACGGCCAACATCACCCACAAACAACGTGTCGCCGGTAAAGACTGCATGCTTTTTTCCGTTTTCATCCAGCAACAAATAACAGGAAGACTCCGGCGTATGGCCTGGCGTATGCAACACCCGTAACGTCACTTTACCAAGTCTAAATTCCTGGCCGTCTTTTGCATGGATCACTTCATAACTGGTATCGGCCATGGGGCCATAGATGATAGGCGCTCCTACTTTTCTGGCCAGGTCTATATGCCCCGATACAAAATCAGCATGAAAGTGTGTTTCAAAAACATATTTAATGGTGGCCCCACGCTTTTTTGCCAGTGCGATATAGGGTTCCGTTTCGCGCAAAGGATCGATAATGGCAGCTTCGCCTCCGGACTCAATGTAATAAGCGGCTTCCGCCAGACAGTTGGTATAGAGTTGTTCAATGTACATTTCAGGGATTTTGAGACAATAACTCCACTAAGTTCTGAAAAATTCCCCAATTGATAAATAATAGGCAGTAGGCAAGGGGTTCATTTAATTCGTCATTCGTAATTCGTTATTCGTCATTTTGATTCCCTTGGTCGTCTAATTCAAGAATTAACAACTATTCTATAAAGAATCCCTGCTATCAGCCCACAATAATTCCCAATCACATTGCTCAGCACACCCAACAAAACGCCCATGGAAGCGAGATGAGGATTGAACGCCCCTGCCACCATCGACGCAGTCGCCGGGCCTCCGATATTCGCCTGACTCCCAACCGCCACAAAAAAGAACGATCCTTTCATCAGCCATGCTGCGATCATTAAAAATATGAAATGGATCATCAGCCAGACCGCACAGATAATTACAAATTCCCATTGGCCTCCAAGCCGGAAGATGTCCATTTTCAAACCAATGGTGCAGAAAAGAAAATAGAAAAAGAAGTTCCCGGTTTTTGTTGCCCCCACATTGTCCAGTTGACGGGCCTTTGTAAATGAAAGGATGATCCCCAGTGTAGTGGCAAAGAAAACTTGCCAGAAAGAAGGCTTGGAAAGAAATGACCAAACAGACGTCTCGGGAATATGTTGCTGTTGAAAATATCCTACCGAATATCGGGTGAACAAATATACAAGCAGGTACCCTGCACCTGATACAAGCACGAGCAAACCCAATCGCTGAAAAAATCCCTTATCCCGCTTTTGATAGAGATTGTGTTGATATTTTTTCTCGCCCCCTTGCTGAATGGTCAGGAGCTCAGCTGGATCGGCTCTCAGCACACGATTCAGAAATCCTGACATTCGAACACCTACAAAAAGTAAGGCAAGCCAAAGGTTCTGCACAACGGTATCCACTGCCAGCATGATAAAAAACAATTCATTGCTGACACCAAAGATTTCCTTCATGGATGTCTGACCCGGCGTACCGTTAATCCAACTGCCTGAAATACATACAAGTCCCTTCCACACACTTTCCTGATCCTTGTCAGCCAACAAGTCAGGTGACGCCTGACCCACCAGCCAGAGCGCGATCGGACCACCCACGACAATCCCAACTGTGCCCGCCAGAAAAATCAAAATCGATTTGCGACTAAGAGAAAGAATATCGTGAAAATTTATAGTCATGGTCAGCAGCAGCAGCGTAATGGGTAACAACACACTCAGGGCAAACCGGCCGGCTGCTGAATCCCCTCCTTTGATAACCGAGGAGCTTCCTAACAAGGAAGGGATCAGAAACAAAAGAATCACGGGTGGAACGTACTTGTATAAGTGCTTCCAAAATCCGCGATCCAACTGCGCCGTATACCATACCCCACAGGCAATTAGCAGAAGGATAAGGGCGGTGAACGATTCTTCGTGCATGTGATGTGGTCTATGAAATGATAAATTAACAAACGAAGCGTTGTAAAAAAATGCCCTCCCGAGTTATCCTTCTACCGGGAACACATAACTTTGAGGTTCCATGAACCGGATTCCTTTTATTTTGTTTTTTCTGGCGACGTCGAGCACGCTGTTTGCCAGTGGTTATGAACGTTTTGAGGAAAATGGAAAAGTTGGAATTAAAGACAACAATGGAAAAATTATTTTGCCGGCCTCGTTTGATGCGTTGGGCTGGTCGGATGGCAATTTTTCGGTGATCGGTCAGATTACCGGTTATCGTCAGCAAAATAGGTGGGGATTACTTACTCTTAAAAAAGAGTTTATTACCCGCGCAGAATTTGAAAGCCTTACCTCACCGCGCGGTGATCGGGTGATCGTCAGCAAGTTTATCAATCCTTTCAATCTAAAATTCGGCTGCCTCGACCTGGAAGGAAAATTAGTGATACCCTTCTCCTACGACGACCTCACACTTCATGGCCTTCGGGCGATTGTGATGATAAAGAATGGAACGCGGTACGAACATGGCTTGATTGATCTTCACAATCGCCCCATCCTTCCTGTTCAATACAAGAAAATAAGCCCGATTGGTAGCCTGCGTTATGCAATTCAAAACTTCTCTGATAAGACCGCCCTTTGCACGGAAGAAGGTAAATGGATCACCGATTTTTTTATCGATAGCATTTCCGGTTTCACGCATGATCTTGCTGTGATCCATAAAGAGTGGAGGCAAGGTGCCATTGACACGAACGGGGTAATTAAAGTGGAACCGGTTTATCGTGAGGTAAAAATCACCGGACCCGGACATGTGATGGTTCGGAACGCAGACGAATGGAAAATGATTGACGTAAATTATCACGACCTGCACCGGATTGAAGCGGATGACCTGCAGTTTTCATCCCGTGGCTGGAGTCGGATTGTCCTGGATGGTAAGGTCGGTTTTGTGGATGAATTTTTTCAACCGGCCTGGCCGCTTGACTACGACTACCTCGGGAGTATTGAAAATCAAAAAGTCATCGCCAAAAGAAATGGAAAATACGGCCTTCTCCGACTGGACCAATCGGCTGTGTTGCCCATCGAGTTTGATTCGGTATGTCTTCAGGAGAATTTCGTCCGAACGCTTCAGCGAATGGCTGGCAAGGTATCGTGGAGCTTGTACGATACGTTTGGAATAAAAAAAACAAACACACCCTATGAATTCCTTGGCCCGTTCCACGTAAAGCTGTTTCCTGCAAAAAACCACGGCTATTGGGGTGGGGTTGATCGCTATGGAAAGGAACAAATCGCTTGCGTCTATGATTCTCTGTTGGAAATGAATGAGGACTTAATCGTGGTCAGGTTTAAAGGTCAATATGGTATCATTACCCAGACGGATCAATGGAAGTTGCTGCCGCAAAATAATCCCGTGAAACTTGTCAACCGTGACTGCTTTATTGAGCGGCAGCAGGATCTTCTCTTTTTGAAAGATTTTTCCGGGAATATTCTTTACTTCACAAATAATCCTATCACCCTTTTCCCGAATCACCTGTTGGAGCGTCTCTCAAACGGCACGGAGCGAGAAATAAATTTTCAGGGGCAAATCGTCAGCCACAAAGAATATACCGATGTACTCCTGGGGGACCAGTACTTCCGAGAGAGCGAAGGATTGACAGGAATAAAACGCGACGGCAAGTTTGGCTTTGTGGATAATCGGGGACGACTTCGCATCGCCAACCGGTACGAAGACATAGGTGAATTTCACCATGGACTCGCACCCGTGAAGTTGCTGGGCAGATGGGGGTTTATTAATCCTTCGGACCAAATTGTTATCCAACCGTCCTATGATGCGACGGAGAATTTTGAACACCGCTCGGTCTATGTGGTACGAAACAGAAAAGCAGGTTTGATCGATGCGAAAGGAAATGTACTTCTGGAGTTACGTTACGATTCCATCCAACGACTGCGAGGGCAACTTATTTTGTTGACCCTTGACTCGCTGAAAGGGTTGGCAGACTCCAATGGCCGTATCCTCATAGAGACGCG
>JANYKP010000063.1 GCA_025358195.1 Cyclobacteriaceae bacterium | reverse complement strand
CTTCCTTAATGTTATCATTATAAAACTTTTTCATTTCTTCGTTCCAGGCAATGTTCGTTATGGTATGCGTCTTCAAGAATGGTTTACCCTCCCGATCGTATAGCACCGCACCGATAAAACCATATTCGCTGTTGGTTATCGCAAGAAGATCCGTCAGCAGGATATCAAAGGCATGTCTTGAGTCTTCAGCGCCGATAAACGATGACTGTGCCCGGGTTATGACCTGATCAAGATTTCGCTGTAGCCGGAGTTTCTCCTCTGCTTGCTTCCGGCCGGTTATGTCTTCCAGGGTGCCTTCAAAATATTTTATTTTTCCTTCTGTGTCATAGACGACGCGAATATTGTCCCGGATCCAGAAAATTTCTGCATTTTTATTCCATGCTTTGAACTCAAATCCAAATGCCCTCCCCTCTTTTTCGAGTAAATTTCTCATCAGTAATCTTTCCTCTGGATCAACATAAAGTTGCGCGCCTATATTAGAAACTGAACCGATGAATTCCTCCGGTGACCCATAACCAAACATTTTCGCCAGCGCAGGATTCGCAGTAATGAACCGTCCATCGGGGGTCGATTGATAAATCCCCTCCTGTGCATTTTCAAAAATGCTCCGATAGCGCTCTTCGGCTTGACGAAGCGACTCTTCCGATTTCTTGCGTTCGGTAATGTCCCTGAACGACCAAACCCTGCCAACAATATTTTTACTGAGTATGAGCGGAGTTGAATACCGCTCATATATTCTTCCGTCCTTAAAATGAATCACATCAAAATCGGTCCTGTCAGATTTGTACAGTTCCTGAACTTTGGAAATAAACCCTTCAGCATCCACCAACTGGTCGAGTACATACGATAGCAGCGCATGATCATCCTTCTGCCGGATCAATTCTTGCGGAATATGCCAGAGTTCTGCAAACCGATTATTACTATTTATTATTTTTCCATTATTATCGATAGCAAGAATTCCATCATTAGTAGAATCGAGTATTCCCTGCAGATAAATTTCACTTTCACGCAGCCCTCCTTCCATTTTTTTTCGTTCTGAAATATCCCGGATAAACGCACAAAAAAAACTCGTCCCATCTTGCTTTATAGGAGCGATTGTCAACTCAACTGGAAATTCCTCTCCCTCACGGTTTAATGCGGTCATCTCAATAAATCTATTAAGTAGGGCACCTTCGCCTGTAGCATGGTATTGCTTCAATCCCATTTCGTACTGTATACGGTGCTGTGTTGGAATAATTGTATCTACCAAATGCTTGCCTATCATTTCCTTTTCTTTCCAGCCAAATGTTTTTTCCGCGTGTGGATTCCAGACGGTTATTACGCCGCTTGCATCAATACAGATTATGGCATCAAGGGCGGAGTTTATGATGAGTTTTTTTTGCTCTTCGCTAATCCTTCTGGCTAGTTCGGTCTTTTTTCTTTCGGTAATGTCGTGGAAATGGATGGACAAGCCGGTGGGTGAAGGATAGATATGATTCTCAAACCACTGGTTGTACGGTGGGTAATACTCTTCCAGGTATTTGTATTCTTGTGTGGCCATTGCTTCCTCATACATTTTATGAAAAGGTTGGCCCAAACCTTCGGGGAATTCAGTCCATATGTGCTTGCCGATCAGATAACCGTGTGGTTTATTAAATATTTTTTCCGCCTTTGTATTTACATACGTGTAACACCAATTTTTGTCAAGTGCCACAAAAGCATCGCTTACGCGTTCAAAAACATTTCTAATCTCGGCTGTTTTTTCCTCAACACGACAAGCAATCCCCTTGTTCATTTCATGGAGTCGCGATATCGTGATCCTCCGTTCGAGCAGGTTAACAACCTGTTTTCCCAGAATACGCAAGTCCTTTAGTTGCTGTTCGTTAAGATCGTTTGGTTTCCGATCCAGTACAGCCAGGGTGCCAAGCTTATAACCCTCACTGGTGATGAGGGGCATACCTGCATAAAACCTGATATAGGGGTCAGCGGTTACAAGCGGATTATCAAAAAAACGTTCGTCTTGCAGCGTATCGCAGACAACCATTACGTCATCCTTATGGATCGCATGGGCGCAGAAGGAAAGGTTGCGGTGGGTCTCCTTTATGTCCAATCCCGTTTTGGCCTTGAACCATTGCCGTCGTTCATCAATCAGCGTAATGAGTGATATCGGTGTATCACAAAGCTGTGAGGCCAGTTCAACAATACCATCAAAATCCAGCTCATCTTCGGTATCAAGAATATGGTAGCTGAGAATAGCTTCAAGCCTTTCCTTTTCGTTTTCCGGTAAGGGGCTGATTTTCATTTTTATTCCCTAAAAGCTGATGAGGGTAATTTTAAAAAAATGCCACTTAATAATTTAACTAAGCTAC
>JANYKP010000020.1 GCA_025358195.1 Cyclobacteriaceae bacterium | reverse complement strand
CGAAACGCGGTGGATATCAGCAATACCGGGTAGGTGGCCAAGCTGACGAATGTCAAACTCCTTCTTGCCAGTGCCAATGATATATTGACCTTGCTGGGTTTTTACCTCGGTAATTTTATAGCCAAGTGATGAGACAGTAGTCGCTATTCCAGCTTTCTGTTCTGATGTGATACCTTCATGCAATTGTATTATCATAGATCATCGATCGTTATTGTTATTTCAGAGCTAGTGTTAAGTTACTTCATTTGGGCTAAAGCCCTTTTTATCTTGTCATAGGTAACCCCAGACTTAAGTCTGGGGTTACCTAATACCTCCACATATGGACTTTAGTCCAGTCCGATACTCTCAACTAGGTAACCCCAGCCTTAAGTCTGGGTTACTTAATACCTCCACATATGGACTTTAGTCCAGTCCGATACTCTCAACTAGGTAACCCCAGACTTAAGTCTGGGGTTACCTAATACCCTCCACATATGGACTTCAGTCTAGTCCGATACTCTCAAGGTTGCTAGGATTTTTAATGGACACTACAGACACAATACTATTCTTTAATCCCCCTTACAAACTTCGCAATATCATTCTCAAGGTCTGTACTTCCCTTGAGCATGGAAATAAAAGCGCTTCCAACAATCGCACCCGATCCATACACACAGGCCTTTGAAAATGTTTGATGATCGGATATTCCGAAACCGATGAGAAAAGGATTTTTCAGCTTCATTTTCTGCAATTTCTTAAAATAATTCGCTTGCTCCTGCGAGAAATCTCCTTTTACACCCGTGGTACTGGAGGCCGACACGGCATAAATAAATCCCTTGGTAGCCTCATCTATTTTGCGAATGCGGTCTTCGGATGTGGTAGGTGAAATCAAGAAGGTATTACTCAACCCACAGGATTCAAACATCTTTTTATATTCATCCTGATAAACATCCATTGGCATGTCAGGAAGAATAAGACCATCCACCCCCGCAGCAGAAGCTTCCTTGCAAAATCTCTCAACCCCGTACTGCATGACCGGGTTGAGATAGCCCATCAAAATAACCGGCAGCTTTACCTTTTTGCGAATCTCTTTCACTTGTTCAAGGAGTTTCTTTAAGTTCATTCCATTTTCCAACGCAATTTTATTGCTGTCCTGGATTACCGGACCATCGGCAATGGGATCGGAGAAAGGAATTCCAATTTCAATAATATCCGCTCCCGCTCCTTCCAGATAGTGAGCGATCCTACCCGTATCACCTAGCCGCGGAAACCCGGCAGTATAAAATACGGATAGAAGGTTGCTTGGCCTTCTGTCAAAAAGTTTTGTGATTCGGTTTTTCATCGACTGCTATTAATCCTGACTGCCACGGTTCATCTCTCCTGCGATACTGATTAAAATCAGTAACAAATAAATCTTTTTCATATACAACTCTTAATATTCATACTACTACACTGGTCACTTAGACGACATAATTTTTAATCTTATGCCTTATGAATCAATAACTCGTATTGCCATTTTTGTCGCACAAGCTACGTAGTACTCTGTAAATGATCCTGCCTGCTACTACAGTCTATTGCCTACTGCGCATTGCCTACTGCCTACTTTTTTTCAGTACTTCCCCCATTTAATATACGTCTCCAAATCCTTATCTCCCCTCCCGGACAAATTGATTACCACAACATCATCATGATCAAATTCTAATTTTTTCAAAACACTGACGGCATGCGCTGTCTCAATGGCTGGAATAATTCCTTCTGTTCGGCTCAATTCAATTCCAGCTTCCATCGCTTCATCGTCTGTAGCACTCATGAACTGTACACGGCCCACCTCAAAAAGATGTGCATGCATGGGTCCGATGCCCGGGTAATCCAATCCGGCGGAAATCGAGTACGGCTCGACAACCTGACCATCTTCCGTTTGCATCAACAAGGTCTTACTTCCATGCAACACGCCTGGTTTACCTAGCACCGTTGTTGCGGCAGATTCACCAGAATCAATTCCTTTCCCCGCCGCTTCCACTCCGATGAGATTGACATGTTCATCATTCAAATAATGATAAAATGCACCAGCTGCATTACTTCCGCCACCGACACATGCAATCACATAATCCGGAAAAGGGTTGCCTTCTGCCTCGATCAGTTGCTTCTGCATTTCTTCACTGATTACAGATTGAAATCGCGCTACCATATCGGGGTAAGGATGCGGACCAACAACAGAACCAATGATGTAGTGTGTATCCGTCGGGTTATTGATCCAGTGGCGCATCGCTTCGTTGGTGGCATCTTTCAACGTCATGCTTCCACTCAGGGCTGGAATAACGTTCGCTCCAAGAATCCGCATACGCTCTACGTTGGGTCGCTGACGTTCCATGTCGTGCTTACCCATGTACACACTGCATTCCATACCCATGAGTGCACATACCGTTGCCGTAGCCACTCCATGCTGCCCTGCTCCTGTTTCAGCAATGATCTTTTGCTTACCTAATCTTCTGGCCAATAATATCTGTCCAATAGTATTGTTGATCTTGTGCGCTCCT
>JANYKP010000011.1 GCA_025358195.1 Cyclobacteriaceae bacterium | reverse complement strand
CTGACACGAAAGGCTCAGCCTGACACGAAAGGCTCAGCCTGACACGAAAGGCTCAGCCTGACACGACAGGCTCAGTCTGACACGACAGGCTCAGTCTGACACGACAGGCTCAGTCTGACACGACAGGCTCAGCCTGACACGGTGCTGGCTCCGGACCGATCCAGTTTGTCACTCTTAGACTCTCAATCCAAAGTGTCACTGGGAGCATGTCACTCTGAGCCTGTCGAAGAGTGACGCTCCTCCGCGTTTTTTGCCAACTCCACTATCTTACCCCAATCATCGATAAACAGGGCTTCCTTCTTTTTGCGACTCCATCCTTTTAGCTGTTTCTCCCACGCAATAGCATCGAGAATATATTTAAACTTCTTACAATATCGTAAAACAACCGGACGCCTTTTATGCGTGAAACTCGTTGGATTAATTCCCTCATTGTGCTCCCTAAGTCTTCTATCGATGTTGTTGGTAACCCCTGTGTAATAAAGCCCATCACTACATTCAAGGATGTAAACAAAATAATTGTGTACGCGCGCCATCCTTCGATAAGCTCAGGATGGCAAGTTCCCATCGACGAGCTCAAGATGGCAAGTTACGGACATCACAAAGGAATTAAAATCCGGTTTACCAGATCAAACTCTTCTTAATGTCAGACGATCAAAATTCTAGGGAACTGAGTGGACTGATCTATTCTTGTTCCCTTTTTGTCCATAACGCAAATACATCGCAGGAAGGAAAAACAAATTAAGCAGCGTAGATGTGATCAACCCGCCCACGATTACTATAGCCATTGGAAATTCTATTTCCTGGCCAGGCTGATTGCCAGTGACAATAATGGGCAACAAGGCGAGTATGGCCGCTGAAGCCGTCATCAGGATCGGCGCCATGCGTTCCAGTGCCCCTCGCACAATCATCAGCTTACCAAATGACGCTCCTTCTTTATTTTCAAGATGTCGGTAGTGACTGATCAGCATGATTCCGTTCCGTGCAGCAATACCTAACACCGTTACAAACCCAACCAGCGAACCAAGCGAGAGGACTCCTCCGTGGAAAAAGGTGCTTAGCACACACCCCGTTAATGCGAATGGCAGACTGAGTAGAATCAACAAGGAAATCCGATAGGAGAGAAAGTCGGCATAAAGAATTAAGAAAATACCAAGCAAGGAAAGCAATGCCAGACTATACAACCTGCTTTGTGATGCCTGACGTTCAGCGTATTCGCCCAGAATCTCTGGATGGTATCCTTCCTCGAAGGAAATTGATTTCAATTTCGTCTCAATACTTCTTGCAACAGTACCCAAATCTTTTCCCTTCGTGTTGCATGTCACATCAATACGTCGGGAAGAAGATTCCCGTGTGATCTCATTTGGTGTCGGAGCAATATAGACATCGGCCACGTCTTTCAAAGGAACTCTTCCTCCTGCCGGGATATCGATAAGCATATTCCGGATTGTTTCAACATTGTTGCGTTGTTCCATTGTACCCCATACAACTACGTCAAAAATTTTCTGGTCTTCATAGATTTCTCCTGCCTTCGTGCCATTCACAATCGTATTGATTGTGCGCCGGATGTCGCCTGCACTTAGACCAAACTGAGAAGCAGCTTCGGGTCGAAATTTTACCTCCAACTGTGGCACAAGAATCTGGGGCTGAACTTTGAGATCTGAAACTCCTTCGACATGAGCCAGCGAGTCCCCCACTTGCCGGGCTTTCTTTTGCAGAACGTCAAGGTCGGATCCGTAAATACGCACGACAATACTCGCGCTCGTCCCAGTCAATACTTCCTTTACACGTTCCCGTAGATACGTGAGCAAATCCCGGTAAAGTCCTGGATAACCGTCAACAACTTCCTGAATCTTGCCTACTGTCTGATCGTAATCCACAGTGGGATCAATACTTATCCATAACTCGGTAAAATTAGGGCCTACCACCTCGTCAGCAACTTCGGCCCTTCCAATATGTGAGCCAAAGTTTCTTACGCCTGGAATCGCGCGCAATTCTTTGCTGACCCTGATGGTAATGCGATCCATGGCTTCCAGCGAAGTACCAGGTTTTTCCACCCAATGCATAAGAAAATCATATTCTTTAAAATGTGGTAGAAACTCCTCTCCTAAAAATGGTATGATCACTACCGATAGAATCAGGACAGCAATCGGAATGCGCAATGCCCGCTTTGGCTTCTCCAGAATATTATTTAATAACTTCTCATACCTTACTTTGAGCCAATGAACCAAGGGTGGATCATGGCGAATTTTGTCAGCATCGGCTTTGGAATATCGCTTGGGCAAAATCATGAGGGACAAGGCAGGGGTTAATGTCAACGCAACGAAAAGCGATGCGAGGATGGCAAGGATGTATGAAAGAGCCAGTGGTCTGAAGAAAGAACCTGAAAGTCCGGGTAAGAAAAATACTGGCATCAGCACCAGGGCAACGATGATGCTTCCATAAACAACCGCACTTCGTACTTCCATCGAAGCTTTGAGAACAACTTTAAAAGGTTTTTTAGGCTCCGGCAACAAACTGTTCAGTCTCAATCTTCTTACAATATTTTCCACATCGATGATCGCATCATCCACTACCTCGCCCAGGGCGATTACTAAACCCGCCAATACCATTGTGTCGAGCGTGCCTCCACGATAATGCAGGACGAGAGCAGCTATTACCAATGAAATTGGGATCGCCAGCACACTAATCAGCGCTGTGCGCCAGTCATTCAAAAAGAAAAGTAAGATGAGGATGACCAGCACACAACCGATGATCAAGGCCTTATTCAGGTTGTGAATGGACATCTCGATAAATGTGGCCGGGCGAAAAATAGTAGAATCAAAATCCAGCTCCTTCATTCCCGGCTTTAATTCGGCCAACACCTTTTCAACATTCCGCGTTACCTCCAACGTATTGGCTTGCGGTTGCTTTTCTACAATGAGAAGCAGGCCGGGTACGTCGTTAATGATGGCATCGCCAATGGGCGCAGGAAACCCTTCTGTCACTTCCGCCATATCCCCTAATCGTATCGGTACTCCATTCAGGATCTTAATAGTAATGTTGGCCAAGTCTTCAGCTTTATAAATATCCGGCACATTTGATATTGCCATTCGTTGATTGGGCATATCAATAAATCCACCGCCCAATAAAATTGTTGCGTCTCTCACGGCCGTGATGACCTGATTCAGTTTTAAATTATTGGCAAAGAGCCGTTCTGGATTTACGCGCACCTGAATTTGACGGTCACGTTGCCCCCAAATTGCTACGTTTGCCACACCAGGCACCGCCATCATGCGAGGACGAGCGGTCCAACGCACGAGCGTAGTCATCTCCATTTGTGAAAGTTTTTTGGATGTCACCCCAATTTTCATCACGCGACTCGTGGATGAAAGGGGCGTGAGCATCACCGGGGGTCGGGCAACAGCAGGCAATTGAGGAGCGACCCTTGCGATCCGTTCTTGCACCAGTTGGCGTGCTTTAATAATGTCAGTACCACTCTCAAAATGTAATACGACCGAGGCTAGACCGAGTACCGACTTTGATCGAAGGCGCGTGGTAAAGGGGGTTCCATTCAACGCATTTTCGATCGGAACGACGATGAGCGCCTCCACTTCCGATGTTGATAATCCTGGTGCTTCTACCTGAATTTCAACATACGGTGGAGCAAATTCAGGAAATACGTCAAAGGCGCTGTTCTTGAGAACCTGAGAACCCGCCACTACCAACAAGACCATCAGCACCACCACCACCACACGGAGTCGAAGTGAAGCAGAAATAATCCAACGCATCATTTAGCACCTCCGAATTCAGTGCCGAACAATTCCGCCGCTCCTTCAATCACGATCTTCGTTCCAGCCGCGGGGCCGCGTTTTAAAATAGCGAATCCATTTTCTACGTTCGCCAGCTCCACCCGCCGACGGATATAAATCAACGGGGTGGAATTCTCATAGACCCAGGTTCCTCCCTGAATATCATACAGAATGGCAGAAAATGGTATGACGGATGAGGTTTGCTCCTGCTTGAATGGAAGGGTCACACTCACTTTTTGCCCCGGACGGAATTGGCTGTCACGGTTGGGAAGTTCATAAAATAAATCGGCCGAACTGTTCAGAGGATCCGCCGTTCGTGGGCCGTCAATCGGCTTCGCGACCGCTTCACCGGATGACCCGTTAAAATCCGAAAGCATTCTCACCGAGGCCGATATTTTGTTATTGACAAGGGTCAAATCTCCTGCATACACCTGCACCCGTACCCACAACGGACTTAGGGAGGCAAGGTCCATCACGGGAGCGTTGGCTGAAACCACTTGGGAAGGCGATGTGTATACTCGCTGAATGAATCCATCCACGGAAGATTCAATGTTCAGGGTAGAAAGTTTATCGGACACCGCTGCACCTGAATTGCCTTTCATCAGGTCAACACGAGCTTCTGCCACACGCAGTCCGGCTGTTATGTTTGCCAATTCCGCTTCAGCATCCTGTTTCGCCCTCACACTTCCTGCCCTGTCCTTCAGGAGTTGCTCGGCTCTTTTTAATTTCTCAACCGCCACATCATACTGCACTTTTTTTAACTTGACATCTTCCTGTGCGCTGATCAGGTCTTTCTCAGATGGAAGGATCAGCAAGCGATAAAGAGGTTGACCTTTTTTTACCGCCGTTCCAGCCATCGGAAGTGCTCCGTTTTTAATTCCAAGAATGGTTCCTGATACAGGAGCGGTCAATGTCATCGATTGACCCGGCACAGCCATCACTTCACCGCTATAGATACGCGTGAGCTTCATGGGCAGTGCTTCAATTTCTTTTGTTTTGATCCCCAATCGTTCAACGGCCTTATCGGTAAGTTTTATGGTCGTCAGATCAGATTCCTTGACCGGGTTTTCAATGGCTGAAGGTGATACCTTTTTTGTGTCAGCTATTTTGGAGCATCCGATCGCAAGCACAGAGAGTACGATTCCAAAAATGTACACGTGCGTATTTTTCATCGCATTACTGGTTTAAAACTTTTTTGCCCATTCTGAAATTCAACTGACTGACCGATCTCCTTAATTCTGCCTCTACTTCTGCCCTGCGTAATTTCGCATCCAGCATTTGCCTTGTGGCTTCCAATACCGGCAAATAGGACACGTCACCTGTTCCATATGAATTCTGAGACAAGTTAACGGCACGCTCCAATGGAGGAAGTACATTTGAGTTCCATAATTGATACGACTTAAATGCCAGTTCATATCTCGCATACGCTTCGGCGACATCCAACGCAATGCGTTGTCGGAGAGCTATGTAATTAAGAGACGCCTGCTCTAATTCCGCTTTTGCCCGGGCAATTCTTCCCTCGTTGCGATTAAATATTGGTATCTCCGTTTGGAATCCCAGGTCAAATGTGCCTGGCAGCTTATTTTCACCTGTAGGCGTACCCGCAATGTTCTGGCTATTGAGTACGCCGGTGAACGTCAGTATTCGGGATCGTTCCCAGCCTATTCTTTTTCCTGCTGCTTCAATGGCGGCAGTAGCTGCGGCAAGTTCAGGCTGATACGTGTATGCCAGATCCAGGACCTCCGACTTAGTAAGCGGTGACAATTCTGGAGCTGGAGATGGGTGAAGATAAATGACGGTATCCTGTGAAGCAATACCCAACAAGACATTGAATCGATATCGCAAAATAGAAGTATCCTGAGCGGCCCGCAAAAGAACATCGGTTGCGTTTACTGAATCGATGCGTGCAGTGGTGGCTTCCAATTCGCTAATGTCTCCGTTTCGTAACCGTGAGTTAGCGAGCTGACTCATTTCCGTTCGTATCTGCGCATTATCCGAAAGAATGCCTACTCTTGTTTTTGCCAACGCTAAGTCAGCGTATGCAACTTGCACATCGCGGATCAGCGTAAAACTTCGCTGGACAAGGTTCTCAGCAACTTTTTTTGCATCTCTTTTAGCTGCCGCCACCCGGTGAGGCCGTTGCCAAATAGCGTCCAGGTAAAAGTAGATATATCCTTGTGCCACAATTCCACCGTTGGGAGACAAGTACCGGAGAAGCGGATTTTGAATAATGCCGGCATCTTTAACATCCGCTTGCGCAAACGAAATTCCTACCAAATCGGCTTGAAACTGAGCATTATTCCACAAAGCAACTGATACGGCTTCTTCTTCGGTGACACCATCATTGAGACTTACACCTGGCGGGATATCAAATTTCCCTGCCTGCTTTTTCTGAATGATGTCATGCTGTGATTGCGTTTTTACGCGATCAGAAACATACGATCTTGTGTATGGATTTCTGGGGGCACACGATCCCAGTACCATTACTACAAATACAATTGCTAAGCTTCTGTACATCCTGTCATACTTCCCCGTCTATCTGATCACTATAAAAACCGGTTATTTCTTTCCTAATTCAAGGATCATAAACGTACCCGGAACAATTTTCGGGCGTGGTCGCGGATTCTCAGCTGTCGCAGCCGGCGTTTCGCCATACTGCGCGGTAGAAACAAATACATGATGGGTTTTGGGATCAAACGCTATGGTTCGTGCACCTACTTCCGTCTTCACGGTCTCGACTGCTTTGAATTCATTGGCAGAAATCTCTTGAACAACGGTAATCGATCCTTCACCGTTTGAACATATTGCCTGTTTGGTGGATGGATCGAATACTACTCCATCGACTCGTTTACCAATGGGCACCTGAGCAACAATTTTACCATTGTCAGAATCGAGAATGATCATCCATTCATTATGACAAACTGTGAACAGGCGGTGGTTTTCCAGGTCAATCGCGATACCGGTAGGTTCTTCACCCGGTGCAATCTTCCAACGATTCTTAACTGTAAGTGTCTTCGTATCGATCAAAGCGATTTCGTTGATGTCCTCCAGATTTACAAAGATGGTTCCATGTTCATCGGATACACCCGCTTCGACAGCTTCACCACCTAAGGGAATTGTTCCGACAACTTTACCAGCTGAAATATCGACGACCGTTGCATCACCGCCACTGTGATTGAAAATGAAAACGCGGTCTGAGAAATTATCGTACAGAAGTGCATCAGGATTCTTCCCTGTGGGAACTTCTACGATGGGCGTCAAGGTCTTTAGATCAAAAATAGTGGCAGTATTTGACCTTCCATTGGTAGTAATGCCCCGGCCAACTTTGGGGACTGCAATTACACCGTGAACGCCTTGCAGATTGGGAATTGTACCTACTTTTTCATGAGTATCCAATTTCAATACGTCTACTTGCGTACTATGGGAGACATACAATCTTCGGTTTTGACTGTCAACAGAGAGATAATCCCAGCCACCCTCGCCCCCAATGACAGTCTTTTTTATAAGGTGTATCTGTGCATTCAAATTAGCGGAGGTCAGCACGATCACCAACAATCCAATCGGTGAAAGAAGGTGGAGAAGCTTTTTCATAGAGCTAGTTTTTGGTTAAATGTTATGAGTTAAATGTTTATGGAATCTGATAACAGGTTAGACAAAGGGTTGGAGGGGTTTATTCCCTATAAACAAAAAAGAATTGGCAACTTAACGTCAAGTTACCGAAGAATTCTGAAGGAAAACTAAAGTATTGATCATCAACGTACATGTTTGAATTTATTACGATCAGAAACGTTTGTTATCTTGATCGCCGATAAGGAGCATTTCTGATTTACTACGGGGGTTTGTGAGACAAGTGTCTCTTCATCCTGATTGGGCTTCAAGAGACACGCTAATATCAGGACAGACATCTAAAATGTATGCGCCAGGTTAAAAAAGAACTGCTTATCTTCTCTGGACCAGGCATAATCAAATCGTAGAATTGTATTC
>JANYKP010000513.1 GCA_025358195.1 Cyclobacteriaceae bacterium | reverse complement strand
ACCATCGATCACAATCATCGGGCCATTCACCTCATTGGATGGTTTCGCTTCTCTAAAATCAGAGCACATTATTCAGTTGCTCCTTGATCTTTTCCAATTCCTCCTTCATGGTTACCACTTCTTTTTGCATTTCGGCATCATTGGCCTTGGAACCAATCGTATTAATTTCACGACCTATCTCCTGGGCAATGAACGCCAGTTTTTTTCCGTTGGATTGAGATTCGCCCATCACGTTCAAAAAATAATCGAGGTGGGTTTTCAACCGCACGCGCTCCTCATGGATATCCAATTTTTCAATGTAAAAGATAATCTCTTGCTCAAGCCGGTTTGTGTCAAACCCTTCATCACCAAAAAAATCCGAAACACTTTTTTTGATCTTTGAACGAATTTTCTCCACGCGCAACGGATCAAGCTTTTCTACCTTCTTCAGCGAACCGGAAATGGAATTGATATACGTTTTGAATTTCTCTATTAACGACCCGCCTTCCGTTTTGCGAAACACCTCACATTGATCAAGCGCCTCGCGTAATACTTCTGTAAATTTCCCATACAATAAAGGATCCAGCAGTTCGCGCTCGGTTGTTTGCTGTACATCCGGCGATCTCAGTGCCATTTCAAAAAGATTATCATAGGGCGCCATGACACTGTCGGCCAGTTTTTTTAGTTCGGCATAGTGAGCGATGAACATCGGCTCATTGTACTGCTGCTGGATCTCCGCTGAAAGCGCTTTTACGTGCTCAATGGAAACAGACACCTTGCCGCGCTCCATTTTTTCGGTGATGATGTTTCTTACCTCAAGCTCTTTCTCCGAAAAAACTTTCGGAAGGCGGAGACTAAGATCAAGAAATTTTGAATTGAGGGCCTTTACTTCAACGAGCAGAGAGGCATCACCTATCCTTGTACTTGCTTGGCCAAAGCCGGTCATCGATTTGAGCATGAACTATAAGTTTCAGGACAAAATTAGTCCAATAAATCAAATCATTTTAGCTGCTGATTGATCGGCCTGGGCGACTGAAAAACTTCTTGTCAAAAATCAAATCCAAGGGAGACCAAAAACCGCGGATCTTTTACCTTATAATTCTCTACGGGCCATGCAAGGTCAAACTTCAGGTAGTAGCCAAGCATCATCGTGCGGAAACCACCTCCATAACTGTAAAGCCATGGATTGAGATATTGCTTCAAATCAATTTGAAACGGTCCGTTTTTGATCTCCAATGTTCGGAGGGTGTTTTGGGAATTGATAGGTGGAGCGCCGGTCCAACTGGTGCCAATGTCATAGAATGCTGTAAACTGCAGGTTGCGGAAGAAATTGGAAGACACCGGCCCGCCTGCCAAGGCACGGACAAGCGGCAACCGAAACTCGGCATTCGCCATGGCTACACTCGTGCCATATAGCGTGGCATAATCAAAGCCTCGTAGCGTGGTTGCAAATTCTGCAAATAAGAGATTATTGTTGAACCCTGATTTGACATACAGGGGGTTTTTCACTCCTTCGTAATTGGTCCTATTTCCGAACCAATTATCAGCACCTCCCAGCACATATTGTTTGGGAGAATTACCGAAGAACGTGCCGGCGTATCCGCGTACGGCAAGTACTATCTCTTTATAAATTTTTTGATAATGCCGCACATCAATGGAGATCTGCGAGAAACTGGCATTTTTGTTACCCAATCCTTCATAGTGAACAAAATTGATCTTGCCGCGAGTACCCTCAATCAGGTTCATGCCAGTGGTGACGGAATTGTCATAGACCAGTTCTGCACGTGTGCCTGTATAAAACTGTTGCTGCGCATCTTTAAATGTTGGACCGCCCGGTGTGGGTTGATTTGATCCGAGATCAACAAAACGCGTGTAGCCAACAAATGGTTTTAAGGAAACCCGTACCCGTACGCTAATGGGTAGGGAGGCCCCAAACTCAATTTTTTGAAACGAATACTTTTGCTTAGACTCAACTTGCGTTGCGGCGCCCGGTGTGGGGGTAAGGAGATTATTCTGGTCCTTGAAAATTACTTTCCGATCATACCGTACACTAAAGTCTACCCGGTGTTTCAGGTACTGGAACTCGCCAAATACATCACCACTCTTCCAGTCACTAATCGATGCCTGCACGCCTCCAAAGATGCGGTAGTTTTCCAGGATATCATTCATTTGTGTTTCCAGTCGGATGCTAAAACCTCGTATGGGATCGATTACAAAATTAGTAGACGGCGTCTCATAACTGAATTTCGGTTCATACGGAAAAGGGCCAAGAATGCGGCTGTTGTCGCGCGCTTTCATATAGCGACTTAGAAACGTCTCGCTCGGCTTCTGCGACTTCACAGCATCATCTTCAAATTTATAATCGTCGGTATTGAGATTTTTTTCTTGTTTTTTTGGCGTGATCACTGTGTCTTTCTTCACCTTCTCTACATCGAACGAATAATCGTCGGTATTAACTTCTGTATTTTTTGGTTTTACCAGGGAGGTGTCTTGTCTTACTACTGGCTGCCGGAGTGTGTCGGGCGGTGGCGTTTCCTTTTTAACCGTGTCCCGTTTCTGTTGCAGACGCTCATTGATCAGTTGCTTGATCGACACTCCTTTGCGTGCATCTTTTTTTCGCTTCTCGGTAATCACTTTCGCCTGCTGCGTCTCCTTCCTCCTTGTAGCCGGAGTAAAAATCTGACGTTCCAAATTGAAATTCTGCTGAACAAAAATATCTTCCTTCATATTCTTGGTCATCACCATGGCCATGGTTCGGTTGCGAAAATCAATATCATATTCCTTAATGCTGGACGGAAAATTCGTCACTTGCGCATACACACCTGTCTGTCGGTTAAAGCGAAATAGATTCAGGATACCACGCTGGTCGCTCAGGTAAAAAAAATTGTTTTCATCCACCGCCTTCGGATAAAAATCCTTGCTGAGGGTGTTGGTGATACGGTGGACGATATTGCTAGTGGTGTCCAGGTTATAAGAAAATAAGTTGTAATTGGAAGGTACTTTTGAAAAGTCCTTCCGAATGGTGTTCGTTGTGTCGGTAGTACGGTTAGAGCTAAAGACGACCGTGTTGGTATTCGGCACAAACGACGGATCGAAATCATCAAAGATGTCGTTGGTCAAACGCCTCGTACGGTCCCGTCGGCTGCTGATAAGAAATAAATCATTCTGTCCTTCCAAATCAGCACTCATCACAGCGAGTCTCCCGTTTCCTGAAAAATCAAAACTTCGGATGTTGCTGAATTTATCTAACTGTCGCGGGAGCTTGGTTCGGGTGCTGAGATCGTATAGCCAGAAAATATAGTGACCATATCGTACACCGATTACACCAAGGGTGTGAGCGTCGGACCAACTGATGAGGGGTACATGGGTGTCTACCGATTGCCTGAACACCTTGTTGCCACCGGTAAGTATGATGGTTTCACGACCGTTCTCCAAAGATTTTACAATGACGGTAAATTTACCACGGTCATTTTCTGCATACGCAACATTTTTTCCATCCGGACTAATTTTAACAGTAGTAAAAACAATCGACTTGCGATGTCGTGGAGTGAAACGATTGGTGTCCGCTGGCATGGTATAACTCTGCGCGATCTTTTCCTGTTCCGAAGAATAAAATTTCTTCCAATCAATCATGAATTGCTTAAATCCGATACCCAGCGAGATGTACATGCTTTTCTCCTCATTGCGAATCACACGTGTGTAGTTGAGAATGTTGTTCACGCTTCCCTTGCCGTACTTCTCAACGATAAAATTCCAAATGGATTGACCCACGATCGCACCTTCCACTCCGGTCAGCTTCAGCGCACGGTTCACCCGCTTGGTTTGCACGAGCTGTCGCACATAATCGTCCATTTCAGCATTCCATCCTTTGGCTACGTACAGCGAAGCTCCATCAATGAACCAATCCGGAAGATTCAGCAACACGGCATTTTGAAACATGTCTTTAAGGCTTCCGCCAAACATCATTTCATGTACCATCAGGTCAGCAACTTTGTAGACAAGTTCTTCCTTGAATTCATCCAGGGTTCCCGGGTGCGCGATTTCTACGTACGGTTTAATGAATTCTGTCTGACCGCTCACATTGAATTGCTGGCCCATCATACCCATGTTACTCTGCTGCATGTCAGTAACGGAGTTATAAAGAAAAACCTTGGTCTTTAAATAGGGAGGATAACCGATTAAGTCCGTGATACGATCAAATTCAGATTCGAGGTATTGGATGGACTCCGTCGCGATTTTTCTTCGCTCATCATAGTAGTACACATCAAAATTTTCGGAACTAACATATTGCCAATTGAAGGTGCGGTATTGAACGCGGTTTTTACCAAAGGTCTCACCCGCCCGCTGTGCCTTTCCAGGGAGAATAAACAAAAAGGAAAAAACAAAACCCACCAGGACCCGGCTTCCACCCATCACACGCATAAATTGAATAGCAGTCATTCGGAGTATAACGCTTTGAATCGATAAATATTGACCTCGGTTGATAAGTCACCCTTGCCTTCCAACCAGCCCGCCAATTGATGAGCAAAGTAAGGGGATAAACTTACGCCTTTCGTGCCGAGACCATTGAAAATCACCACATTTTTATTCGATGGGTGCGGTCCGAGCATAGGACGTCGGTCGGGCGTAGTGGGGCGGATACCCCAGTCTTGGTGAATGATGTCAAAAGGCAACGATATTAATTCGCTGAGCTTGGTTTTTAAGTCTTCCCGTGCCTCCGGGGTCGGTCCTTCCAAAAAAGGCGCATGTTGATAGGTAGATCCCACTTTATACATGTTTTCACCAGCGCAGGGGACGAGATAAACGCCACGATTGAAAATTCTCTCAGGCTTCGTCTCAACTTTCACATCCAATATCTCCCCCTTCAGCAGTTTCAGCGGAAGCCAACTAAACCACCTGCTTTGGAGGGCAGCACTCCCATTGCAGAAAATGATTTTCTCGGCCGTGTATTCTTTATACCGAATAATGTTGTCTACCAAAAGCGCATCTTCCTGGAACTTTTCTTCCACATAAAAACCATGCCCCTTGAGAAAATCGCGAACCGTTGATATCCATAGTCCGGCATCCAGGTAACCTGATTGAGCAATTTCGATCCCACCAAAAGGGTTTACTACCTGATGCGCAAACGACGGGTTGTCATGAAGCTTCAAAATAAGTTTCTCAATTTCTTGTGATTTGCTTTTTACTCTCCACTGATGCATTTCTTCTGCAGAAATGAAAGGTCGATAAATGGGGAGGAGATGAAAAAAATCTTTACCAAGTGTCTTGCCTGTCGCTGAATAAAATTTCTCAAGGAAGGGAAAGAGTTCATCCGCCATCCAGGTTTTGGTCATGGCCCTTCCGGTGATAGGATTGAAAAGTCCCGCAGCGACCGATGAAGCACGATTTTGTTTAGGCTCATCGTAGACCATTACCGACTTTCCACGCTGGATAAGCTCCCACGCCAGCGCACTGCCCGCCAAACCCTGGCCGATGATGAAGTAGTCAAAGTTTCGAACCACGCTCTCAAATTACGATTTAGGAATGACGAGTGACGAATCCAGACTCATAATCCAAAGTATAGCGCACTCCATTGGTAATTCGTCATTTGTCATTCGTAATTTCTAATCTCAGTTTGATTTCTTGTTTGCTAGATAGACTCCTCCCAATATCGCGCCCATGCCAATGAAGTGACCGACAAAAAGCTTTTCACCATCCACGACGCCCCACATCACCGACACGATCGGCATAATGTAGGTAACCGAACTGGCAAACAGGGGTGTTGTCATCTTTACTAATTTATTGAAAAGTGAAACTGCTATCGCTGTACTCATTAATGCCAACAAGGCTATAAATCCAAATGCTTTCCAGGCTCCCGGCGCAGTGAATAGTTTTTCGGTAAAGTCAGTAAAACCAAAGAGATAGACGGCACCCAGTGGCGCGACCAATGCAACAGAGATGCTGGTAATTGTAAGTGACCTTAAATCCGCAATATTAGACTTGATATAATTCAAATTCCATCCATAAAATGCGCAGGCCACGACGATCAATAATCCGTAAAGGTTAAAACCAGTGATGTGGCCACCGGATCGGGATAACATCAACATAATCGTACCTGCCAATCCTATCAGAATTCCTGTTATGGCGGCCCTTTTGAAGGTCAGGCTGAAAAAGGCTGCGCCCATGATCATTGTCCATAATGGTGAAAGGGTATTGAGAATTCCTGCCACCGAACTATCAATGTGACGTTGTGCAGAAGTAAAGAGAAAAGCCGGTATGAACACACCCATTAAGCCAGACAAAAACAATTTGCCGGTGTGCGTGGATTTTATCTCTTTCCATTTCATCAGCGCCAGCGGAAGCAGAATAATTCCTGCGATCGTCACGCGCAGGGCTGCTACTTCACCGGGAGAAAAAACCACGAGCCCTTTCTTCATCAAGATGAAGGAAGTGCCCCAGATCAGGGCTAGGATGAGGAGAAGAATGATGGAGAGCGGGGAGTTCTTATTTTCCACGAAGGTGTCTTGTACTAAAATTTAGAGGTAGTGTCCTTTTGAGTTGTAAGAAAAAATGATAAATATCAAACACCAAATATCAAATGTAAAAGTGGGGACGATTTACTTTATTATTTGATATTTGGCGTTCGGAATTTGATATTCTGTATTCATTTATTGCACAAACACCGGCTGAAGAGCAAAGACATCATTAATCTCATCAAGAATGGCATGCACTTCACCATCAGTTTCGGCCTCTACCAACCGTGAACGATACGGCTTGAAATCAGGAAGGCTCTTAAAATAATTTGCATAATGCCGGCGCATCTCAAACACACCCAGACGGTCACCTTTCCAACGAATTGAAAAATTAACGTGCTCACGGCACACCCGTACGCGCTCCGATACATCCGGAGAAGGAAGCACTTCACCCGTTTTGAAATAATGTTTGATTTCATTGAACACCCAGGGCGCACCAATGGATGCCCGGCCGATCATAATGCCATCGACACCAAACCTATTTTTGTATTCCAGCGCTTTCTGAGGCGAGTCGACATCACCATTGCCAAAAATCGGAATGCGGATCCGTGGATTGTTTTTTATCTCCGCAATCAATGACCAGTCTGCATCGCCTTTGTACATCTGCACGCGTGTGCGTCCATGCACCGTCAACGCCTGGATGCCAATGTCTTGTAATCGTTCGGCAACTTCCGTCACATTTTTTGTCCTATCGTCCCACCCCAGCCGCGTTTTTACAGTTACAGGAAGATGCGTACACTTTACAATCTCCTCCGTCATCTTCACCATCTTGGGAATATCTTGTAAAAGCGCAGCCCCTGCTCCGCGACAAGCCACCGCTTTTACCGGGCAACCATAGTTAATGTCGATCAGGTCTGGATTTACAGCTGTAGCAATCTCCGCCGAGCCAACCATGTTACCGATATCACCGCCAAAAAGCTGAATGCCGATAGGTCGTTCGTACTCAAAAATATCGAGCTTCTGACGGCTTTTGGCTGCGTCGCGGATAAGTCCCTCGGAGGAAATAAATTCCGTGTACATAAGATCTGCTCCACCCGCTTTGCATAGGGCACGGAAAGGAGGATCGCTCACATCTTCCATCGGTGCCAGCATCAACGGAAAATCTCCCAGTTCTATGTTTCCAATTTTCACCATGTGCTTTTCCCGGTAATTCTTAACAAAAGGGAAGAATTCACCATATTTGCCCGCAAAAATAGCCAAAAACGCTCAATGCCCCACAATCTCGTTTCCGACCGACCGCCTCTAATTTCTTTACTTCGGATTTTAATGATCGTGTTTTTTGGGTTTGTGTTAGTCGGACCTGCCATTGGCCTGGCGGTCGCCTCGCTGATCTATGACGGCGACCTGCTAAAGGCCATGATGGACCCTGCTAATCACTCAGATATTCGTGACGCTGTCCTGCTATCGCAAGGCATTGCCGCATCGATTGGATTAATTCTTCTTCCTTGGTGCTACATACATTTTATCGAACATCGGTCCCTGACAGGTTTCTTCAAAGAGGAACAAAATTGGCCACTGTTGGTGATTACCGTAATGGTGGCCGTTGCGGGATTGGCGCTTGCGATCTCACCGGTTGTAGAATGGAACGCCAACGTTGAATTTCCCAACTGGATGTCTGGCTTCGGCAGATGGGCAAGAGAAACAGAGGATATGGCAGCAGCCCTGATAAAATCTATTACCAGCAACCTCTCGCCAATGGCTTTCGTGTTTACCTTCGTAGTAGTCGCCATTTTGCCGGCCGTTGGTGAGGAATTGGTTTTTCGAGGATTGATTCAGCACGAACTCCAGCGTGCCGTTAAAAATCCACACGTTGCCATTTGGGTTACCGCCATGCTATTCAGCGCCTTTCATTTCCAATTTCTTGGCTTTGTACCCAGGATGTTCATCGGCGCTTTTCTTGGATACTTGTATTATTGGTCGGGCAACCTGTGGATACCAATACTCGCGCATTTCTTTAATAATGGGCTACAGTTGGTCGGGCTTTATCTTTTTCAAAAGGGCATTCTCACTTTTGATGTGGAAAGCACCGACAGTGCACCCTTGTCCATCGTGGCCATCGCTGTAATACTTACCCTGCTGCTACTTTTCCTTTTGAAAAATTATTTTTCTTCCCGCTCAACATCCGCACGTGACCCTGCTTAAAAACTATAGCAACCTTGCTCAACGTATTATTACTGCCCTGTTCGGCGCAGCCGTCATTGTTAGTTGCATCGTCTACAGCGAGTGGACTTATTTTGCGATTTTCTTCTTCATTTGTTTTTTTACGCTTCGCGAATTTTACGCATTGGCAGGATTGGATGGCATGGTAGTCCAGAAAACATTTGGAACGATCTGTGCGATGAGCCTCTTCACGCTCTCCTTTCTCATCGAGCACAAAGATATTTCGTATCGTTATTATTTTTTGATTTTTCCGATGGTGTCGTGTGTGTATATGATTAAGTTGTACAAAAAATTCGAACGAAAACCCTTTACGAATGTCGCGTACACCTTTCTGGGAATTTTTTATGTGGCAGTGCCTTACGCGCTTTTGAATATTGCTGCGTTCGAAGATGGTGCTTATAATTTTGAGATTATTTTTGGTTGCCTTTTCATTTTATGGGCGAGTGACACAGGCGCTTACATCGCAGGCACGTTGTTCGGTAAACGCAAGCTCTTCGAACGCATTTCTCCAAAAAAATCGTGGGAGGGCGCCGTGGGCGGAGCCGTGCTGGCCATTGGGTTTGCTTTTTTGATGAATAGTTTTTTTCATACCCTTGCTCTTTGGCAATGGCTTTCGATTGCAGTAATAATAATCGTCGGGGGAACGTATGGTGATCTCATCGAGTCGTTGCTCAAGCGGAGCATCGAGATCAAAGACTCCGGGTCCAGCCTTCCCGGGCATGGTGGTTTTCTGGACCGGTTTGACGGCTTGTTAATTTCAGCACCTTTCATTGTTGCTTTCCTGGAGATTTTCTGACCGCATTGCCCGTGAAATAATCTTTGCGCTAAGCTTGTCGGATATCAATTTTATTTTTGTGATTCGTCAACGAACAGAAGAATCTACTTTTTCTCATTTACTGAGCTCGTCTGCCTAAATTATCTATCTTTGCAACCGTTTTCGGATCAGGATTAATGGATTAAAGGATTAACAGGATTTATAAGGGCTTATAAAATTTTAATTCATAATGGATTATATCGAACCCGCTCCGCTGCTCGACAAGGAGAACCCTTTTGAGGCGATGATGTCACGCTTCCAAACAGCCTCACAGATTCTCGGACTGGAAGAACAAATCTACAACGTACTAAAAGTTCCGGCCCGGCAAGTGATCGTGTCATTACCGGTGACGATGGACGATGGGAGCATCCGTGTATTCGAAGGCTACCGTGTCATTCACTCTACCATCCTGGGTCCTTCAAAGGGGGGGATCCGTTTTGATCCGGGTGTCAACCTGGATGAAGTAAAAGCACTCGCCGCCTGGATGACCTGGAAATGCGCAGTCGTAGACATTCCATACGGTGGTGCCAAAGGCGGAGTGAAGTGCAATCCGCGGGAAATGTCGGCAGGAGAAATTGAACGGCTTATGCGCGCCTACACACTTTCAATGGTGGATATATTTGGTGCCGACAAAGACATCCCTGCTCCTGACATGGGCACGGGGCCTCGTGAAATGGCCTGGTTGATGGATGAGTATTCCCGTACACGTGGTATGACGGTGAATGCTGTAGTAACAGGGAAACCAATCGTGCTGGGTGGATCGTTGGGAAGAACA
>JANYKP010000500.1 GCA_025358195.1 Cyclobacteriaceae bacterium | reverse complement strand
GCCACTCACCGATGAGGCAGGATACATGGCAAAGGATTCTGTGAGTATAATCCCAGTTTCCTTTTCTGCTTCGAGCAAATCAAAGATGATCTTCTTTTCTGTATGATCGGGGCATGCCGGGTAGCCTGGGGCCGGACGAATACCCTGGTACTTTTCCTTGATCACTTCATCCATGGGGAGGTTTTCATTTTTTGCATAACCCCACAATTCCTTCCTCACTTTTTCATGCATCAGTTCGGCAAAAGCTTCTGCTAAACGGTCAGCCAGCGACTTAACCATAATCTCCTGATAATCATCCTGCTGAGCCTTATAGTGAGCTATCAATTTCTCTATATTCCCACCGGTCGTTACCGCAAACATGCCGATGTAGTCCGTCTTTCCGGTGGAGGCCGGCGCAATAAAATCCGAAAGGCAAAAGTTCGGCAGGTTTTGTGCTTTCTTATTTTGCTGACGCAGGAAGTGAAGGGTCGTCAGTTCCGACTTCAGACCTTTGTCTTTATATAAAATCACATCATCGCTGTCGGTTCCTTGAGCAGGGAAAAAGGCTACAACTCCATTGGCTTGCAACTCTTTACCCGCTACAATCTTGTCAAGCATTTTTTGAGCATCCGCAAAAAGTTTCCTCGCTTCCTCTCCTACTTTCGCATCCTTGAAAATATCAGGGTAGCGCCCAAACAACATCCAGGTTTGAAAGAAAGGCGTCCAGTCGATATACTTTCGTATTTCATTCAACGGATAGTTCAGAAATACTTTTTTACCAAGGAAGGCTGGCGCCGTTGGTTGGAATTTATCCCAATCAATGACAACTTTATTTTTTCGAGCCACTGCCAGGGGAATATAATTTTTCTCCTGCTGCCGACTCTCGTGATCTTGTCGTAGCTTGACATATTCCTGTTTGACGCGTATTTTGAAATCTCCTCGGGTTTCCTGGTTGATAAATTCGCTGGCCACCGGAACGGACCGAGATGCGTCCAGCACATGAATAACGGGGCCATCGTACACCGGATCAATCTTCACTGCCGTGTGAATGCGTGAAGTAGTAGCGCCCCCGATCATCAGGGGAAGGTTCATCCCTTCATGCTGCATTTCTTTGGCAACATGAACCATCTCATCCAGCGATGGCGTGATCAGGCCACTGAGCCCGATAATGTCCACCTTCTCCCGTTTGGCGGCCTCTATGATCTTTTCAGGAGGCACCATCACACCTAAATCGACAACGTCATAATTGTTGCACGCAAGCACTACGCCCACGATATTTTTTCCTATATCATGAACATCCCCTTTTACGGTGGCCATCAGGATCTTCGCAGCCGGTTTCCCTACCTGTCCACTCCTGCGCTTCTCTTCTTCCAGGTAAGGCGTGAGATAGGCCACGGCCTTCTTCATCACGCGGGCGCTCTTCACTACCTGTGGGAGGAACATTTTCCCCGCACCAAATAAATCACCCACCACATTCATACCCCTCATTAATGGGCCTTCGATAACATGAAGTGGCTTTTCATATTTATGACGAACTTCTTCAATATCTACTTCGATAAAATCAATTACGCCTTTTACCAACGAATGAGTAAGCCGCTCTTCTACCGTCCCCTTTCTCCATTCATCGTCTTGTTCTTTTCTTTTCGCAGATCCTTTGACCGTTTCGGCGAACTCCAACAGGCGCTCCGTCGAATCTTCACGCCGGTTGAGAATGACATCCTCCACCCGTTCTAACAAGTCCTTTGGGATCTCATCGTACACAGCGAGCATGGTAGGATTCACGATGCCCATGTCCATCCCATGCTGGATGGCGTGGTACAAAAAGACAGAATGCATCGCCTCGCGCACAAGCTGATTGCCCCGAAAGCTAAACGAAACATTGCTTACACCACCACTCACATGAGCGTGCGGAAGGTTGCTACGAATCCACTTTGCCGCTTTGAAAAAATCAAGAGCATAATTGCGGTGCTCATCAATACCGGTGGCGACCGGAAAAATATTGGGGTCAAAGATGATATCCTCCGGTAGAAACTTTAACTGCTTTGTGAGAATGTTATAGGCTCGTTTACAAATGTCAATTCTCTTTTGGTACGTATCAGCCTGACCTTGTTCGTCAAAAGCCATGACCACGGTAGCCGCTCCATAGCGTTTTACCAATTTGGCTTGCCGGATAAATTCTTCTTCCCCACCCTTTAAACTGATAGAGTTCACAATACTTTTTCCCTGCAAGCATTTGAGGCCAGCTTCTATTACATTCCATTTCGATGAATCGACCATTACCGGTATCCGTGAGATCTCCGGTTCTGAAGCCATCAGGTTGAGAAACTTGACCATCGCCGCTTCAGAATCCAGCATCCCTTCGTCCATGTTCACGTCGATCACCTGAGCGCCTCCACGCACCTGATCTAAAGCAACCGTCAATGCTTCATCGAACTTATCTTCTTTGATGAGTTTAAGGAATTTGGCAGAGCCTGTGACATTGGTTCGCTCACCAATGTTAATGAAGTTTGAAGCAGGCGTGACTGTTACCGCTTCAAGGCCGCTAAGTCGTAAGAAATGATCAGGCATTGACAGCTACCTCCCGTGGTTTATACTTAGCAGCGAGCGACGCTATGACTTTTATGTGATCGGGAGTGGTGCCGCAGCAACCCCCAATAATGTTGACTAAACCTTCTTGTAAAAATTCTTCAATTTGATCGCCCATCTCTTTGGGCCCTTGGTCATATTGACCAAATTCGTTAGGCAAGCCAGCATTCGGATAGGCGCTCACATAAAACGGGGCTTGTTCATTCAAGACTTGCAAATAGGGTCGCAATGCCTTAGCGCCCAAAGCACAATTCAATCCGATACTTAATAATGGTACATGCGAAACAGAGATCAAAAATGCCTCGGTCGTCTGGCCCGAAAGGGTGCGACCGCTGGCATCGGTAATCGTGCCTGAAACCATGATCGGTATTTCCTTACCTGTTTCTTCAAATAATTCCTGGGCTGCAAAAAGCGCTGCCTTCGCGTTGAGTGTATCGATGATTGTTTCGAACAAAAGCAAATCGACGCCTCCATCCATAAGGCCTTTTGCCTGGAGCTTAAATGCCTCTTTTAATTGATCGAACGTAATGGCCCTGTAGCCCGGGTTGTTTACATCGGGCGACAAGGAAGCAGTCTTGTTTGTAGGTCCAAGAGCACCTGCCACAAAGCGTGGTTTGTGTGGCTCACGTTTGGTAAACTCGTCCGCGACCACTTTGGCAATTTTGGCGGATTGAAAATTGAGTTCATATACAATGTCCTCCAGGTGATAATCGGATTGCGCCACCGTGGTACCGCTGAATGTGTTGGTCTCGGCAATATCCGCTCCCGCCTCAAAGTATTGGCGATGAATATCTTTAATAATGTCAGGACGGGTAATCGAAAGCAGATCATTATTTCCTTTGAGCGGAAATTTATGGTCTTTGAAGCGCTCCCCGCGAAAATCCGCTTCTGTCAGAATGTGCTTTTGGATCATCGTACCCATGGCACCGTCCAGTACCATGATACGTTCTTTCAGGATGTCTTCAATTTTCACTCTTTCTGTTGTTTAACACTTTTCCAGAAAGAGCCTTGTAGGATGGCCGCTTATCTTCTTCCTGTCGTCAGGAAAGGGAGGTAGCACCAAGTTATTGGCAAGGTTGCTAAGACTTCATAGGGCCCTGTCCCTCGGTCTTTCTGGATAAGCGATGCAAAGAAAATCAATAACTCGGTAAAAATGAAGGATGATGGACGATTTAATAACAACTGGTGAACGAATACAAGTCTTTAGCACTTACTTTGCATACTTACCTATGAAATTAGCAGCCATTGATATCGGCTCGAACGCCATTCGTTTTCAGGTTTCCAGTGTGCTGGAACACGAAGATAAAGTCATGTTTAAGAAGGTAGAATATGTGCGTTTCCCACTCCGGCTGGGTCACGACGTATTTGGCACGAACCGGATCAGCAAAGCAAGTATTGAAAAGTTCAAAAAGCTGATGAAAACGTACAAACTCTTGCTGGAGCTCTATGAAGTGGATGATTTTATGTTCTGCGCAACTTCCGCCATGCGTGAATCGGAAAACGGGGAGGAATTGGTAAA
>JANYKP010000434.1 GCA_025358195.1 Cyclobacteriaceae bacterium | reverse complement strand
ATCAAAAGTAAGTCACAAGGTCATTCCCTGTCAAATCGTATTTCCTTATTGCTCATTACTTTAAGTTATAATGAGTTTTCGCGAATTTTATGAAAGCGCTGCTGAGTCCGTCCCCCTCATCGCCATGGCGTTGGATAAAATAAAATTGGCGGGTAATCAAAAGATCCTCCACATAAAGTCGCACCAGGCTTCCACTGATGAGTTCCTTAGCAACCGACCGCATTGGAAGAAATCCAATACAATCATCCGCCACAACAAAATTCTTCAGCGCTTCAGTGCCGCTCAACCGCACACTCACGTTCAGATCAGAGAGCTTCACCCCGTGAGTGGATAGTGCGTATTTTAATGCGGCCAATGTGCCGGAGCCACGTTCCCGCAAGGCAATGGGGTGTTTGACAATTTCTTCGATACGAAGCTTGGGCTTTTTGGCAAGCCGGCTGGAAGCTGAACAAACCGGTACCACCTCATCCGTTAGAAAAAGCTGGCTCCTGGCAACAGAAAGTTTGTTCTTACCCTCCATAATCCCAAGGTCGATTTCATGATCAAGGAGCGCCTTCAGTATATTTTCGGAATTGCGATTTAGTAGGCTGATTTTTACATGGGGGTGCTTTTGATGAAATCCCGATAGCACAGCCGGGATTATGTACAGTGCCACGGTCGTGCTGGCGCCTAGTTTCAATTCTCCCTTGGCAGCATATTCATTACGGTTTGTGCTAATGTCAAACTCCAATTGTTTTTCCACAGTCTTGGCTTTGATCAGCGCTTCCATCAATATGATACCCGCCTGCGTCAAAGCGATGGAGTTTCCTTTTCGCTCAAAGAGACTGGTTGCGTAATCTGTCTCCAATTGTTTAATGTGTTTGCTGATCGCAGGCTGAGAAATATATAGCGACTGGCTTGCTTTGGTGAAGCTCTTCAATTTAGCTACCTCTAGGAAAACTTCGTGCTTGAATGAAAGCATTTACAAACGTAGCCTTTTCAAACAGGGTCGACAAGCACTACCTTAGAGGCTGATGGAACTGAAAATGAAAGGCAAACTTTTTCTGCTGCCTACCATACTGGCTGAAGAAACGCAACTGGCTGTCATACCCCTTTCGGTCAAAGAGTCCGTTAAAACCATCCGACATTTCCTTTGTGAAAACGTGCGCACCGCCAGACGCTATGTAAGCAGTCTGAAAGTCCATGATTCCATTGAATCCTTACAATTTGAAGTACTCGACAAAGACACAGACCCCAAAGAGTTGCCCAACCTGTTTGCCCCCATTGATGAAGGTAATAATATTGGCATCCTCAGTGAGTCCGGCTGCCCGGGTGTAGCGGATCCGGGTGCAGCAGCTGTTTCCTATGCGCATCAAAAAAATATACGGGTAATTCCACTCGTAGGTCCTTCATCTATTCTTCTTGCTTTAATGGCCTCCGGATTGAATGGTCAACGATTCGCATTCCACGGATATTTGCCCATTGATTCAAAAGGCGCTTCTGCTTCCATCAAAGACCTTGAACGTGAGTCAAAGGAAAAAAACCAAACCCAGATTTTTATCGAAACCCCTTACCGCACAAATGCTTTGATGGGACACCTGGTAAAATCACTTAGGCCTGATACGAGCCTTTGTATAGCGATTAATCTGACTTCCCAGCGTGAAAAAATTATCTGTCAATCTGTTGGCCAATGGAAAAAACAGCCTGTAACATTTGAAAAAGAGCCTGCTGTGTTCCTTTTTCTGGCAGCCTCATGACGGGTGTGGGAAATACTTAAACCTCATTATCTTTGCGGCCTTTAAACTTAACTGGTTAATTAGAATGGCATATTTATTCACATCCGAATCCGTATCGGAAGGACATCCCGACAAAGTTGCGGACCAAATCTCCGATGCATTAATCGATTATTTTCTGGCATACGATCCAAATTCGAAAGTGGCGTGCGAAACGTTGGTCACCACAGGGCAGGTTGTTTTGGCAGGTGAGGTAAAATCGGAGGCCTATCTCGATGTTCAGGAAATTGCTCGTGAGGTAATCCGCAAGATCGGGTACACCAAGAGCGAATATATGTTTGAAGCGAATAGTTGCGGTATTTTCTCCGCCATCCATGAGCAGTCCGCCGATATTAACCAAGGAGTAGAACGCAAGAAAAAAGAAGATCAGGGTGCGGGCGACCAGGGTATGATGTTTGGTTATGCCACCAATGAAACAGATAACTTCATGCCGCTGCCCTTGGATTTAGCCCACTTGCTGCTGCGTGAGTTGGCCATTCTTCGCCGGGAAGGAAAAGCAATGGGTTACCTGAGACCAGACGCCAAGTCGCAGGTAACAATCGAGTATAGCGATGACAACAAACCCACACGCATTGATACCATCGTTATCTCCACCCAGCATGATGATTTTGACAAAGATGCTGCCATGCTTAAGAAGATACGGGAAGATGTAATCAATGTGTTAATACCACGCATCAAGAAAAAACTACCGAAGCGAATTCAAAATCTCTTCGGCGATGATATTAAGTATCATGTGAACCCAACAGGAAAATTTGTAATTGGAGGACCCCATGGCGATACGGGCCTCACTGGAAGAAAAATTATTGTTGATACGTATGGTGGAAAAGGTGCACACGGTGGAGGTGCCTTTTCAGGAAAGGATCCATCAAAAGTTGACCGTTCTGCTGCCTACGCGACACGTCACATTGCCAAAAATCTTGTGGCTGCCGGCGTGTGCAGCGAAGTGCTGGTCCAGGTTGCATACGCGATTGGCGTGGCCCAGCCGGTCGGTTTGTATGTCAATACGTATGGTACGTCAAATGTGAAAATGACGGATGGAGAAATTGCTAAACACATTTCAAAAATCTTTGACATGCGACCTTACTTCATAGAGGAGCGATTTCAATTGCGTACCCCGATTTATTATGAAACAGCCGCCTATGGCCACATGGGTCGCGAACCTCAACTAGTGGAAAAGGTGTTTAATAAAGGGAAGAAGTCAGAGAAGAAGGTAAAAGTGGAGTTGTTCCCGTGGGAAAAACTCGACCACGTTGACAAGGTTAAAAAAGCATTCAAATTATAATCGAAAAGGGCCCCGACTAATCAGGGCCCTTTTTTTATACTCGTCCGGCGTTCAACCGTGTCTTAAATTTCTTCAGTTGATTTCGAAGCGCATCTATTGCCAGATCAGCTGCCGCTTCAAAGGTGCGTGCCTGCTCCTTGGCAAATAATTTCTTGCCAGGCACACTCAGCTTGATTTCTACCGTCTTATTTTCAATTCCTTCGTTGTTGATCCTGAGAAACACTTCGCCTTCCACCAGACGATCATAAAAAGTCTGCAGTTTGTCAACACGTTGTTGGATAAAGTCGATCAACTTCCGATCTGCATCGAAGTGGATCGAATGAACTTGTAACCTCATAGTGCTAAAAATTTAAGTGAAAAATAATCGTACCCGCTATTTTACTGCTCAAAATTAATTCAGTGTAATACTTTCGTCAATGTTTTCCATCATGCTTTTGGGTGAGCCTGGTCGAAGACTTTCTTTAGCTTTTCCATAGAGTTGTGCGTATACACCTGTGTGGCAGCAAGGCTGCTATGGCCCAGCAGATCTTTCACGGCATTTATTTCGGCCCCTTTGTTGAGGAGATGGGTCGCATACGTGTGCCTCAGTACGTGGGGACTTCGTTTTTCCGAGGTAGATTCGCCCAAGCGTTTTTTTACAATCCTGTAGATCAACATCGCGTAACACTTGCCCCCCGTATTGCTAACGACTAAACACCCGTGATCGCGTGCTGCCACCTCTTTATTTCTTGTCTTACGATAACCGTTAATAATTGAAACAAGCGAATCGGAAAAAGGGATAACACGTTCCTTGTTCCGCTTGCCCAACACTTTGATGGTCCGTTCCTGCAGGTTGATCTGGCTGTCTTTCAGGTTGATTAATTCAGAGAGTCGAATGCCGGTGCCATAGAGAAGTTCAAGGATCAATCGCTCCCGCCAGCCTTCATGCGTGTCGTCAAATACCTTCTGATCAAGCACCGTGACCATTTCGGTCTCTTTTACGAAGTGTGGTAGCTTCTTCTTCGTTTTCAGCACCTTAATTTGCGTCATTGGATCCTTGCTGATAAGCTCCCGGCGCATTAAAAATTTGTAGTAGCTGCGCAGGCTCGCAATTTTTCGATTGATCGATATTGGGTCCATTTGTTTCTCTGTCAATTGAACGATCCAGGAGCGCACCATACTGTAACTGGCGGCTGGCGGAGTATCCTCAAAGGATTCTTTCAGGAACCTTTCAAACTGAGAGAGGTCATTTTTGTAGGAAATGACGGTGTGAGGGCTAAACCTTTTTTCAAAACGAAGATAATTCAGAAA
>JANYKP010000358.1 GCA_025358195.1 Cyclobacteriaceae bacterium | reverse complement strand
TGCAAACAACCTTAGTGGTGGCAGCAGCGAAGACCGGCCGGGTAATTAATGTGAAGCATGGGCAATTTCTTGCTCCGGAAAATATGAAGCACCCGGTCACGAAAATCGAAGAAGCGGGCAATGACAAAATTATCCTTACTGAACGGGGATATACGTTTGGGTACAATGATCTGGTCGTTGATCCCCGAAGCTTCTATCACCTGAATAACATTGGGTATCCCGTGGTATTTGATATTACCCATAGCATCCGCAAGTACGGTATTCCAAGTGCCGATGCTACCGGGGGTGCGCGTGAATTTCTTCCCGTGCTTTCACGCGCCGGTGTGGCGGCCGGTGTGGATGGTGTGTTTATTGAGACTCATCCCGAACCGGCGAAAGCGCTCTGTGATGCCGCAAGCCAGTTGTGCGTGTACGATCTCGAAGAATTCTTGAAACCTATTCTTGAACTTCATGCCGTGGAAGTAAAATATCGTAATAAAGAACTTGCATTGGCATAGTAATAAATAACCTTAGCCTCTCCGCGCCTTTGCGGTAAAATAAAACCCAACTTTATATCATGGAACTATACCTCGATTCAGCCGACCTCAAAGAAATAGAAGAAGCCTTTAAGCTCGGCTTCCTGGATGGCCTTACAACCACCCCCACATTCATGCACCGTGGTGGTGTGACGGATGTAGACTCACTCATCGTGAAACTTAGCAAAATGGTTCCTGTGCTTCAGATTGAAGCGTTGGGCAATACTGCCGAGGAAGTTGTAAAAGAAGCACATCGCCAGCTTAAACTTGGACTTGATCCAAAAAAGACGGTGTTCAAAATTCCTGTTTCTCTGGAAGGAGTGAGGGCCTGCAAGCTTTTGCGCGATGAAAATCTGCTGGTGAATGTCCACCTTATTTATACCCTACAGCAAGCCTACATGGCGATGAAAGCCGGGGCCAGTTATGTTTGTCCGCTGGTGGGCCGCTTGCAAGATCAGGGTCATGATGCTCTGGACCTTGTATCACAGTGTGTGTTTGCGGTTGACCATTACGGGTATAATACCAAGATCATGTTTTCATCGGTGCGCAATGCCGAACATATTCGGAACGCTATCAGCACGGGTGTTCACACCATCACAGCCCCCTGGAAAATCATGAAAGGGTTAACAGACAATAATCTGACAACATTGGGCACCGAGCAATTTGTAGAGCACACCCGATTAGTGACCATGCGCGTAGGCGATGTGATAAGTCCGGTAAATCCTCTTGTAAATATTAACACCGGTTTGACGGAGGCGATTGTGAAGATGACGGAATATGGTTTTGGGGCCATCACACTCACCGACAATGATGGAAATGTGAAGGGTATTTTCACCGATGGCGATATGCGCAGAGCGCTGCAAAAAGAAGGACAGGACGTTTTGAAAAAGAGAATGTCTGATTTCACCTATGGACAACCCTTTTCAGTCCAGGCCAATGATCCTCTGAGCGTAGCCAACGACATCTTCAAGCAAAAACATGTGGATACGATCCTCGTGCTGGATGGCAAGAAGCCGGTGGGCATGATTGATATTCAGGACCTCACGGTATGAGCAATACGGTCGTAACGTTATTTGAAAAGGGAGGAGGGGAGTTTGTTTCTCCTCCTTCTGTTTTTATTGACAAACTCAAAAAAATAAAAGCCGTCCTTTTTGATTGGGATGGTGTGTTCAATGATGGCTTCAAACAAGGTAATGCGGGCAGTATTTTTTCTGAAATCGATGCGATGGGCACAAACTTGCTGCGGTTTGCGCTCTGGAGGATGAATGGAGCGCTACCAGTGACTGCCATCATTACGGGGGAAAACAACCCTGCAGCCCTTCAACTGGCACAACGTGAAAGTTTTCACGCAGTGTATTCACGAATGAAAAACAAAGCAGAGGCGCTCGGGGCCTTCACCACAACCTATGGCCTCAAAACGGATGAGGTGCTTTTCTTTTTTGATGATGTACTTGACCTCGAAGTTGCCCGTCAATGCGGGGCCCGAATCCAGATAGGGAGGGGCAGCAATCCTATGCTTAAACAATTCGTGAAGAATTCCGAATTAACCGATTACATCACGGCAAACGATGGAGGTCATCATGGTTTGCGTGAAGGTGCTGAATTGGTGATGGGGTTGGTAGGGCAGTTTGAAGAGGTAGTGAAGAATCGTATGATATTCTCGGAGAATTACCAATCGTATTTGGCAGCACGTAAGAAAGTCGAGACGAATCACGTGGAGGGACTCAACTAAAATTAAACTTCTGTTTTCTCAAGAGATGCGTCTTATTGAGCGCAAGTTCCGAATAGATTTCTGCACTGGGTCGGGTGCCAAAGATGAAATCAGAAGGAAAAGTAAGCGGTATGCTTATTCATTTCCTCCATTGGCAAGCTTGGTCGCCGGGTGCTTGACGGTAGTACGTGTAAATTCTTTACGGGCAACGGCAGCCTGCTCCATTTCCCAAGCCCTCCAGTGACGCTGAAGCTCTTTCAAGTCTTCTGCGAGGCAAGGATAAAGTGCAGCCTTGGGAATAATGGGAAACTTACCTTGCACCAAATGATAGGTTCCAACACCGGCAGTCCATTCAAAATGACCGGGGTCAAAAAACCGACCCCATCGGCCACCCCAGCGAAGACCCAGACGCTCACCGATCGGGCCCAACTTTTTCCATAATCGTATGTTATGCCATTGGGGAACAGATTTAATTACAGGTACGATATCAACTGCCAATCCATATTGATGATTGGAAAATCCAGCGCGCACTCGTGTATACCGACGACCCATAGATCTATATTCATTTTGTTTTGTGGCTGTCCGGTACGTTTCCACAATCGCCAGCTCAATTCCTTTGGAACGGCAAATGCGAATGAGCTCAATTACCTTGTCGCGGAAATAAGGGTGCAAGGATTGTAAGTCAGCAATCATGGGAATACTCCCACGATCCTTACCGAAAGAATAATTTTCTACAAGTTCCCATCGCTTCCAGGCATCCACGGTGTCGCTAATCTCCCAATGACGAACGGGAGTAGGCTGAGAAAAATGGTGGATAAAGTCCATCCTGATTTCAGCATCCTGGAGTTCAAAAGGGGCTATCGAAGTTTGAGCGTTTGCTGCAAAAAATGACAAACAAACGATTGATACAAAGAAAATTCTTACCATAGTCTAAAAAA
Organism: Cyclobacteriaceae bacterium; assembly: GCA_025358195.1. Lineage (GTDB taxonomy): Bacteria > Bacteroidota > Bacteroidia > Cytophagales > Cyclobacteriaceae > ELB16-189. Next base: position 4,820 of record JANYKP010000358.1, on the reverse strand, counting down.
TCCGGTGTAAAGATAAAAAAACCAACTTGACCGTTATTAACACCATCATCAAAATCAAAAAATCGGCTGACGTGAAAAAAAAATAACAATCGAAAGTAATAGGATCAGTCTCCGCTGCTGTCGTTTTTGGCGGTGAGTATCCTTACCGTGGTGCCGGAAGTAACCGTGTAAGTATTATCGCAAGAGCCATTTCCGAAATCAATTGTCAGAGACTTTGTAGTGCCCGTGCTGCCTATCACCGTGATCACCTTTTCTCCTTTGACAGGGATGAATACCTTATTTGCTTTTGCACAGGAACCCAGATAAACGAGCGGGGAGGTGATGTAGACCTTGAAGGTTCTGCCGTGCCGATTGGTTCCCTCTGCTGAATAATTGCTAGAAGTTCCATTGGTGACAGTGTATGTATCCTCGGTGGCAGTGTGGTCCCACTTTCTAGTCTTGTTTACATTCCTTGTAGCGCTGGATCCGTCAGGCCAGGTGGCCTTGTGGCTGCTTTTGATCGTCCAGGTCACGCTGAGCGGAAGTGCTTTGAAGGCTATACACTTTTCTGTCTGTGAACCTGATATGGCTACATCATTAATGCTATAATCGATTAGTGTTACGCTGTGTACAGATCCTACTTTGAACCAGCGGCCGCCTGACCAAGCTATTACGATGGATCCTTTTCTCACGTTTCCTTTTTTGTCGGCACATCCGTCAGGCGGAAAGGTAAGGGTTACAGTACCCGAGGAATTGTCAGCGCTTACGTTCGAAAAAACTATGGTTGTGCCATCGCAACTGTACCGGTCGTCCAGAGCACCGGTGACTCGGCCTGGTGAACCGGAGATAGGGCTGCTATTGAGGATGGAAGTCCCAATGTCGTCCAGTTCATTGGTAGTTGATTCTTGTGTCGATTCATTATTTGAGGTTTGTTTATCCTCAATGGAAAATGGGTCAGTTGATTTGCTGCAATGTGAGAGGAGCAGGGACGCTGCTGCCAAAAGCAATATAGGGAAGGTCGATTTGATCAAAACACGCCCGTTTTTCATATTCGGCTTTAGGATTGGCTTAAGATATTAAATATGCGATGCAATTTAGCACTTTTCTAGGGTTTTCGCAGGATTTTTTCAAATTGAATATCGGATTCTTTCCTGGATCAACAGGTTCTTAAACATTGATTTATTAGCAAATATAATAAGAAAGGTCGCCCGTATCAGTTAGCGTGGGCCTGAAGGGACAAAGGGTGCAGCCATCTTTTTTCAATTATTGTTTACTTACTTTAGCCTTCTCCTAAGAAACAGTAAGAACTACAATTTACCCGTGGATCCTTCGGAACAAACCCATTTGCTCACGCAGTACTTCAGGCAGTTTGTTTCCGACCATAAGAAAGAATTTATTGAGCACGTGCTGGATCAACGAACGCGTTATGTCACCGTTGTGTTGGAAGACATTTACCAATCACAGAATGCGAGTGCCGTCATCAGGACATGCGAGTGTCTGGGTGTACAAGAGATTCACATCATTGAAGTATCCAGCACCTGGTCCACCAACAAACAGGTGCTGAAGGGTTCCGATAAATGGCTGAACATTATTCGTTACCGGGAAAAAAATTCGAATAATGCTGAAGGATGTTTCAATTACTTGAGGCAACAGGGCTATCAAATCGCCGTTGCCGACCCATCACCGGACGGAATACCGATTGAAGAAGTGCCATTGGAAATCCCCTTGGCTATTGTAATGGGCAATGAACACCATGGTTCTTCACAGTACGCAATTGAAAACGCTGATTTGAAAGTAAGAATTCCCATGGTAGGTTTTACCGAGAGTCTGAACATCTCCGTGAGTGCGGCCATTTGCCTTAACTCTATTTTGTCGCGGCTTCGAGAATCAGAATTTCCATGGACCCTGAAGGAGGAAGAAAAGGATTTACTACGCTTGCAATGGTACAAAAAAGTAGTGAGACGTTCAGAATTGGTAGAGCGTGAATTTCTGCGGTCAATTGAGTAATTTTGCCGTGCTTTAATCGATGTTAATGACATTTTGGGGTAAGCTATGGCGGGCGGGGATGTACACACTGATTTTTTTTTCAGTGCTTTTATTGTTGGGAAATTTGTGGGTCGTGCAGAGTACCGAACAAAGTATTTTTTCGAACTACGACCAGCTGCCGAATAATCCGGTTGGTCTTGTGCTTGGTACGAGCAGCCGATTGGCAAATGGCTTACCAAATACTTTTTTTGAAAATCGTATGCGCACTGCTGCTGATTTGTTCCGACTGGGAAAAATCGGCCACATCATTGTGAGTGGCGATAACCGAACAAAATTCTACAATGAACCGATGGAAATGAAGCGAGCCCTCATCAAACTGGGTGTGCCCGATTCCGTTATCACGTTGGATTACGCAGGGCTACGAACCTTGGATTCTGTGATCCGCAGCAAAGAGATTTTTGGTCAGGATCACATCACCATCATCACCCAACCTTTTCATTCCTACCGGGCAATTTTCATCAGCCATTATTTTGATATTAAGGCGGTTGCACTCATCGTAAGAGAAAGGCAACAAGAACCTTCTGCTAAAGGATACATCCGGGAGTATTTCGCCCGCGCAAAAGCGATCCTCGACTTATATGTTTTGAAAACCGCTCCGAGGCATTTGGGAGAGAAAGAGCCGATTGTTATCTGAATCCTTTATTTCATACAATTGTTAATTTTGTGCTTTTACTATTTGTGAGAACCGCCTTCAGGAATTTTTCTTCCCTATTTTTCTTCTTTCTATTTTTTGTCTTCAACTCAATTCTCCTGCGAGCGCAGGAGACGATCGTGCTGGGCAAGGTCATTGATGCCAATTCCGGCGATGCCATCCCTTTTGTCAATGTGATTTTCAAAGGAACTTCCATAGGGACAACCACAGATTTTGATGGGAACTTCCTGCTGAAGACAATGGCCCCTGCCGATTCGCTGCAAGCTTCGTATATCGGTTACAAGCCAAAATCCCGATCTGTCAAAAAAGGAATCCGGCAAACCATCAACTTTCAACTGATCGAAGAGACTACCAACCTGGAGGCCGTGACGGTCAAGGCAGGAGAAAATCCAGCGTGGGAAATTTTGCGCGGCGTGGTTAAAAACAAATCCAAAAATGACAAGCGAAAATTAACCGCCTACGAATATGACACCTACACCAAAATAGAAGTGGATGTTGATAATATTTCGGATAAGATGCGTCAGAACAAGATCATGAAGAAGATCTCCCAGGTATTGGACAGTGTGGAGCGTATTGCCGGAGAAGACGGAAAGCCTATTCTGCCATTGTTCATAACTGAAAGCGTGTCGAAATTGTATTACCGGGATAACCCTACTCTTAAAAAGGAGCATATTCTAAAAACAAAAATAAGCGGCGTGGGTGTCGAGGATGGCGGCATCGTCACCCAGCTGATAGGGTCCTCTTTTCAGGAATATAATTTCTATCAAAACTGGTTGACTATTCTATCCAAGGATTTTGTGTCTCCCATTGCCGATGGATGGCGTATTTATTATGATTACGATCTTACCGACAGCCTCTTCATCGGCAATGACTATTGTTACCGGCTGGATTTCTTTCCAAAGAGTTCGCAAGACCTTGCCTTTACCGGCACCCTGTGGATCACCAAAAAGGAATTTGCTATACGACAGATTGATGCTACGGTCAGCAAGGACGCTAACTTAAATTTTGTTGAAAAAATCAAAATACAACAGGAACTCGCAGCGACCGAATTGGGTCCATGGCTTCCTATCAAAAACCGGCTGCTGGTTGATATTGGTGAAGTAACGAAGAACTCTCTTGGGATGCTGGCAAAATTCTATACGAGCAATAAAAATTTTGTAACCAACAGGCCATTGGAACCCTCTTTCTATGGTCAACCTATTCAGGTGGCGGAAGATGCCAACATGTTTGGCGAAGACAAATATTGGGACACGTTGCGCCATGAGCCGCTCAGCGAAACGGAAAAGAATGTGTACCGCATGATTGACACATTGAAAAATATTCCGGTCATTAAAACCTATACCGATATTTTTAAAATAATCATCGATGGCTACTACGACGTGGGCAAGATAGAATTGGGCCCATACATTGCCTTGATGGCTTATAATAATGTTGAAGGAGTTCGGGTTCAAGGTGGATTTAAAACCAATGCGAAATTCAGCAGGCGATGGATGCTGGGGAGCCAATTGGGATATGGTTTTATGGATAACCGGATCAAGTATTCTGCTTTTGTTCAAAATATTTTATCACGACGGCATTGGACAACGCTGACCTTTCGGGTACGGAGTGACATTGCTCGTATTGGAATTGATGATGAAAACCTGGCAGATAATCCTCTTTTTCTTGCCGCTTCACGCTGGGGTATTTACAGGCGAGGGTATTACTTTGATGAATCTCGGCTGAGTTTTTCGCGGGAGTTATTCAAAGGCTTTACCCAGCGTGTTTCCTTTCGGCACTGGACCTTCGACCCGACCTATGATTTTGGATATTACGAACATCCCAACGATACCAATTCATTCATACTGAATTCTTTCAACACATCCGAGGTATCCATTGAGACACGCTTTGCACGGGATGAATTCTTCATTCAAAATGGAAATGAGCGTGTAAGTATGGGTGCGATTAAATGGCCAATCATCACATTTCGGTACACCCGCGGCATGCGGGGTGTTTTTGGAAGTGACTTTGACTATGACAAGGTCCGTTTAAACATCACGAAAAGGATTAAACTGGGTCCTTTGGGATATGGGAAAGTAACGGCCACCGGCGAATATGTTTTTAATACGCTTCCGTATCCATTGCTGGCACTCCACCTTGGAAATCA
>JANYKP010000344.1 GCA_025358195.1 Cyclobacteriaceae bacterium | reverse complement strand
GGAGCATCGGCCTGACCTGATCTTACTTCACCTGTTGTTGGATTGTAGGCAATGATGGCTTTAGCGCGCGCGCCACCTGCAGAGGTTCCTATTTTAAGTATATCTATCAAAGCCTTTTCTTCATTGGCCGATAGATTCGTTTGAAAATCTTGTCTTCCTGAAAGTAATTGTTCTGCCATGCTGATCAAACTATCTAGTTCAATTTTGGTACTAGCATTTTTTCCTTTTGGAACAATCGGATCAAACTCCAATGCCCCCATACCTCTTTTGCCTATGTAGCATAGCATTTCTACTGGGTTCAAGCTATTCGCTGGCCGTCCGTTTTTTGCCAACCACGCATTGATTAATGTGTTCCCATATTTGTCGGGTAATACGTCTGCCAACAAACCTGGAAGTCCTTTAAAAGCTGTATCCCTTAGTTCCGGAAAAGAAAATATCTTCTGATCTGAGTCCAGGGGCATTTTCATTGGGGCCACATCCAATTGCTGCTTTAGAAATGAAGGTTGAAACTCAAATGTGCCCAATCCTGTTTCGGGCGACCATGCAACCGCGCCAACTCGTTTGTTCCATAGATTTATGAAAGCTGTATTAATCATTACCAATCAGATTTGCTTTTCTTATTGGGTTTTTTCTTGTTCCGCGCCCGATGTCGTCTGCTTTGTTCCAGCTTGGCAAGCTCAAGGGGACTAATTTGATGCGAGGCTTGAAAGTGTTGAAAAAGTTGAAGTTGCTCTAATCCCCTCATGAATTGAATGAATGACTTAAGGGTTCCACCTTTTCCATTCTCCATTTGGACAACGGTAAATCTGTGGATTCCAGCTACAGAAGCAAGCTGTTGTTGAGTCTTATTTTGTTGCAGTCTTGTCTCTTTTAGGAATTGGCCAATTGTCTCCAAAATGGCTGAATCGCTCATTTCATGCCAATAATTGTTTGATTTTTCCATCATTAAGCCGATTAAAGTGATTTAATGTTGTAAATATACAACATTTATACTAGTAGTGAATGTAGTTAAATAACAACATTAAGTATATATTTGGTACTTAATGTTGTTGTTAACCAACATTTAATCATAAATATGGGGAATGATGGAGAGTAGATCACGGCGTTTTTGATGGTCGTTGCTTTTCAGAACTAATCTTTCCTTTGCCGAAGGATTGGAGCAGGTCGGTTGTTTTCACGGCTTCCGGTTTTAATGCTTCTGTAATAATCGTAAAGGATCACAGAAAGTCTTTCAAGGGTTTCGATGATCCGCAATGCCTCCTGGTCAGAAAGCGTCTTGAAACGTTGGCATTGCCGGACTCGCTCAATGGTAAGCCGGCTATCCGAGATACTGAGGAACCCATTTTACTGCGGATACCTTTCCCACAATCTCCTGGAGGGCCAAGTAATAAAGGGCAATCATGAGGCGCTGATCACCGAAGAGACCTTTTTGCAGGCAAATGAAATGCTCAAGAAGAACGCCCAGGGTTACAAGCAGGAAAACAGAAACGCTAATATCCCTCTAAAGAACTTCGTTCGGTGCGCGGAATGTGGTACTCCTTTCACTGGGTACATCGTCAAAGCGAAGAACCTTTATTACTACAAATGCAATAGGATCGGCTGTAAATGCAACCGAAGCGCAAAGGGAATGCATTCATTGTATGCGGATTTTTTGAAAAGCTACCACATCGATCAGGAGTCATGCGGCCTACTGAAGGAACAGCTTCTTTTGACCTATGAATATCTGACACAATCTGAACAAGAAACAAGGGTGATTAGTCAGCAAAAACTCAACGAGCTTCAAATCAAGCTAAATAAAATTGAAGAGCGCTTCGCCTATGGCGAGATCGACCGCGACATATTCGAAAAGATTGCCGGAAAACTCAAAGAGGAAATACGCTTCTTAAACGGCGATTCCGAACCAGCGAGAAATAAATTATCGAACCCATCCGAGTTCATCGATCAATCACTTAAAATATGCTCAAATCTTAGCAGCCTATGGGTTTCCAGGGAGTATGATCAGAAGGTACAGCTACAAGATTTACTGTTTCCAGGCGGGATTCTATTCGACAAGCAAAAAGAAAATTATCGAACCGAAAAAGTTAATTCCATTCTCGAACTAACTCATTCATTTACACAGGCTTTGAAAGGAAATGAAAAAGGGCAAATCAAAAATTCTATTGATTTGCCCGCTTTAGTAGCCCCGGTAGGAATCGAACCTACATCTTCAGAATCGGAATCTGAAATTCTATCCATTGAAATACGGAGCCAAAAAAGTTGGGCAAAGATAGGAATTCTCAGTAACATTGGTTGGGCATTGAAAAGTTAACAGCCACAAATTCATTCATTAAATATCAAAGACTCCAACATGAAAAATCAACAACAAGTCTTCGTAACCATGGCAATCAGCGCCTGGGAAAGTCACATCAAACGAACAGACAAATTATTTGACGGCCTCACGGATGCTCAGTTGTCGCACGAAGTTTCACCGGGCAGGAATTCAGGCATCTATTTGTTGGGACATTTGACTGCCGTACACGATGCGATACCCGTATTTCTGGGAACAGGGGGTAGGGTGTATCCTCAACTGGATGTGGCTTTCGTATCCAATCCGGATAAATCCGGATTTGCGATACCCGCTGCGAACGACCTTCGTACCTATTGGAAGGAAGTAAACACCAGGATCGCTAACCACATCAGCACGATGAACGAAGAGGAATGGTTCAAAAAACATACGGCTGTTTCGGAAGCCGATTTTGCGAAAGAGCCACAGCGAAATAAATTAAACATCTTGGTGAACCGGACCAATCATCTGAGTTATCATTTGGGACAACTGATGTTGCTTGCAAGTAAGAACGGATGAGCAACACCATAGACATGAAGATCTCCTTAACTTTCCTATACATGCTGTTTTCAGTCACTGTATTCGCCCAATCCAAATGGGATGTGATGGTCGTTGATAAACCTGCGAGCAGTGTACTCAATTCATTTTATCAAAGTAACCAGTCGCCGTTAAAGCCGCAGCATTTGGTAAAGCTGCCGGTCGGAGCGATAAAGCCGGGGGGCTGGTTATTGAAAAGTCTTGAACTACAACGAGATGGCCTCACTGGCCAACTGGGTGAAATAAGCGCATGGCTTACAAAAAAAAATAACGCGTGGTTGAACAAGGACGGTACGGGCGACTGGGGCTGGGAAGAAATGCCGTATTGGTTGAAAGGCTACGCCAACATCGGATATGTACTCAATGACAAAAGGATGATCAATGAATCGATGGTGTGGATCAACGGCACCCTCAACAGCCAACGCGACAATGGTGACTTTGGTCCTTACGTTAACCGTAAGACAACCGGAAAACGCGATCTCTGGGCGCAGATGCTGATGTTGTTTGTTCTTCAGTCGTATTATGAGTACAGTCACGACACGCGTGTGATCGCTCATATGACGAAGTATTTCAAATGGCAGCTTTCTATCCCTGATAATGATTTCCTTACTGACTATTGGGAGAACAGCCGCGGCGGCGATAATTTGTACAGCGTGTACTGGCTTTATAATATCACAAAAGAACCCTGGCTTCTTGTCCTCTCCACGAAAATTCATCGCAATACGGCTAACTGGAAGTTAAAAAGCTGGTTGCCCAACTGGCACAACGTAAACATTGCACAGTGCTTTCGCGAACCGGCCACCTTCTATCAGCAAAGCGGCGACCCAACTGATCTGCAGGCGAGCTATGACAATCAAAAGTTCATCCGCGAAATGTATGGACAGGTTCCGGGTGGCATGTTTGGGTCCGATGAAAATTCCCGCAAAGGTTATGTTGACCCACGCCAGGCTGTAGAAACGTGTGGCATGGTGGAGCAAATGTCGTCTGATGAAATAATGCTCCGTATCACGGGCGATACGTTCTGGGCAGAAAATTGTGAAGACGTTGCCTTCAATACGTTTCCTGCGTCGTTCATGCCGGATTACCGGTCGCTGCGTTACCTGACGGCCCCTAACATGGTGGTGAGTGACAGCAAAAATCACAACCCAGGAATCGATAATCCCGGACCTTATTTGATGATGAACCCGTTCAGCAGCCGTTGCTGTCAGCACAATCACACCAGCGGTTGGGTTTATTATGCGGAGAACTTGTGGATGGCTACACCCGACAATGGACTGGCGGCTGTTTTTTATTCAGATAGTGAAGTAAAATCAAAAGTAGCAGATGGAACAGAAGTTATGATTCAACAGCAGACGCATTATCCATTTGATGAGTCGATACAAATGAAAATGCAATTGGCAAAACCGACATCGTTTCCGCTTTACCTGCGCATCCCGGCGTGGTGCGAAAAGCCTGAGATAAAGATCAATGACCAGGTAGTAAACGTTTTAGCCAGTACGGGCCGTTATGTGAAGATTCTTAACGTTTGGAGAAACAATGACCGGGTAACACTCCGATTTCCGATGAAGGTGACAGTAAGGACATGGGAGAAAAACAAGAACAGCGTGAGTGTCAACTATGGTCCGCTTACCTTTTCATTGAAGATTAACGAAAAATACATTCGCTTCGACAGCAAAGCAACGGCACAACATGATTCCAAGTGGCAGGAGAATACCGATCAATCCAAGTGGCCATCGTTTGAAATTCAACCGGACAGTCCGTGGAACTATGGGTTAGTTGAAAACTTTTCTGATCTAGAAAATAAATTTGGCCTCGTACATAAACCCTGGCCTGCAGATAATTTCCCCTTCACGATTGCCTCGGTTCCCATAGAAATCAAAACAAAGGGAAAAAGAATTCCAGGCTGGACCATCGATCAGTATGGTTTGTGCGCGGAATTGCCGCAAAGTCCGGTGAACACAAGCGAACCCGTGGAAGAAATCATACTTGTGCCAATGGGCGCCGCCCGACTCAGGATATCTTCCTTTCCTGTAGCGAAGTAAAGACATCCCCCAAATCCTATAATCCTAAAATCCTGATCCATCCTCTAATCCTGATCCATGGTAGTTTCAGTTGACATACCCTTCGACGAATTCTCTTCTTTCATGCGAGGGCCTGCGTTGGCGCCTCCTAGGATTCATGAAGCTTTTCACTCCGACTCGGCCAATTATTTTACGGAACAAGGCACTGATCTGAAGAATCACGAACAAATAAAAT
>JANYKP010000338.1 GCA_025358195.1 Cyclobacteriaceae bacterium | reverse complement strand
CCGGGCACCAAGATGTTCTTTCAGGTGGGCGATGCGCAGAATCGAGCGGATATCATTGCTTATTTGAGGCAGCAGAAATGAGGCTGGGAAGCGCCATCATCCGCGCGACATCACGGGCATGGTAGCGGGGAGCAGGATCTTGTTGTTTGTAAGAGGGATCGTGCTCTTCATCAACGATCAGTAGCGCCAGGTTGTCGAATGGCAAGAATACAGAGGAGCGTACTCCAACCACGAAACGGAATTTTCCCGTCAGTACGCCATTCCAGACTTCCACGCGCTCGTTATCAGAAAACTTTGAATGATACACACCCATCGATGCCCCAAATATTTTTTTCAGGCGATGCACGATCTGGGTGGTAAGGGCGATTTCTGGCAACAAATACAAGACTTGTGAACCACCTTCCAGCGCCCTGCGTATTAGATCGATATAAATTTCTGTCTTTCCGCTGCTGGTAATACCATGAAGGAGGGCGGCGTCGTGCTTTTCAAAACTTTCCAGAATTTTATTCCTGGCCTCTTCCTGCTTCTCGCTTAACAACAACGGGTGATCCACTGTGTTCTCTTCAAAGCCAAATCGTGGCACTACTATTTCAAACTCTTCCAGGATTTTATTTTTCACCAGGGTGTGCAACGAGGATTCGGAAATGTCATCCACCAAAAGACCCGATCGACCGATTCCTTTTTCGTTGAGGTCAGGGTCATGAAAGACGGGTACTTCCTGCAAATATTTCAGTAAAACGGCCTCCTGTTTTGGCTTGGTGGCCAATGTTTCAAAAAGAGATTCCAGTTTTTTCTTACCAAGAAAAGCCGACTGCAATCTTATTCTTTTTTCTGTTTTTGGGTGGTATTTCTCTTTTACCTTTTCAAACAGGATAATGGATTCTTTGGAAGCTAGCGATTTGAGTATGCTGTAAATTGATTTTACGTCCAGCAGCTTGGCCACATCGGAATACGGAAGTGATTCCGATTTCAATTGATGGAGGACCAAACGTTCTTTCTCCGAGAAATCAAATGCACTATCCTCTAACTGAAACCCCGGGTGCAATTGCACCATCGACTCGCTCGACAATTTCAACCCGGCGGGGAGGGCTGCATTCATAACCTCACCGACCGTGCACATATAATATTCAGCCATCCAATAATACAATTGGAATTGAAGGGGTGTGATGATTTCCGTTTCGTCTAATAATTCGAGGAGGTATTTGGCTTCGTATTCAGTAGGTGGTTGGTGATGGAGTTTTGCAATGACCCCCGTCAATATTTTTCGCTGGCCAAAGGGCACAATGGTACGCTGTCCTGTTTTTACCTTGTCATTCCAAGCTGCAGGGACGCGATAGGTAAATAATTTTGGGATGGGCACGGGCAACACCAGTTCCGCGAAAAGTGTGTCGTTGTTATTTTGTTTATCGAAAATTTCCACTGCGCTAAAAGTAGGAACTTAATGCGGAGACGCAAAGTAAATGTTGAATTGCCACGGGCTTAAGCCCGTGGCAATTGTGTGAATTTAATAGACCTCAATGTTTGAGATAACGAGGCTGGCTTTGGCAGCCGTAAAATTGATCCGGATTTTGTCTGTTTCAGCGGACTCTATTTTCAAAATTCTTTTATAACCAATAGTGCTGGCCTGAGCTACAGATTCCCAACGATTGCTTTTCCAAATTTCAGCATTAAATGATTTCACCCGTTGACCAAGAGAAATGTATTCTTGCAAGACGATATAATGGATTGCCTTCTTATTTCCAAGATCAATTTCAACGCTTCCGGTCTTCACTTCGTCATCGGTCGCCCAATACGTTTCTTTGCTGGAGTCGGTGAGGTTGGATGGTGAGAATTGGTTTGACTTGCCGCGAAAAGAACTCGCTTCGGTTTTGGCATTCAGGGCAAGATTTATTTTAAACTCGTTGTTCAATAATTCCCGAAATCCTTTTAGTGCTGTTACATCGTTTTCGTGCAAGACTCCATGCCGGTCAGGAGGCACGTTGAGCAAAAGAGTGGAACCCCTCCCGACGGAAGTGAGATAAATTTCAAACAATTTTTCCGGCGATTTTACAAGGGAGTCTTCTTCTCTATGATAAAACCACCCTGGCCGAATGGAAACATCTGTTTCGGCAGGGATCCAGGCTGTTCCATTTTCAGAACCTGTATTTAATAACTTTTCTATTCCACCTTTGCCGGCATAGAGTGTGTCCGGAGAAATAGTATTCCAATTGGGCTCGCCGGCAATTCCTTTTTCATTGCCAACCCAGCGCACACCGGGACCGGCGTCACTGAAAAAAATAATAGTGGGTTCCATTTTTTGTACGAGTTCAAGCGTGTTTGGCCAATCATAATATTTAGACCCGAGGATGGTCCGCTTCTCGCGTTTGCCTCCATAGTACCCGTCTCCGCCATTAGCGCCGTCAAACCACATCTCAAAGACTGGACTGTAGTTGCTAAACAATTCATTCAACTGATTTCTGTAATATTCAATGTAGGCTTGTGTTCCGTAGTCTTTGTGATTACGGTCCCACGGTGACAGGTAAATCCCAAACTTTAAGTCATATTTTTTGCAGGCTTCTGCAACTTCGCGAACAACATCGCCCTTGCCATTCTTCCATGGACTGTTTTTAACGGAATGTTCAGTGTACCGGCTCGGCCAAAGACAAAATCCATCATGGTGCTTGCATGTTAAGATTACTCCTTTGAAGCCCGCGGCTTTGAAAGTGCTGACCCATTGGTCGGCGTCAAGTAGGGAAGGATTAAAAACCTTTGGAAGCTCATCTCCATAGCCCCATTCTTTTCCAGTAAACGTATTGGTTGTGAAATGTACGAACGCATTCATTTCCATTGCATGCCAGGCCAGCTGACTTTCAGATGGCACGGGCAACAGCGGTGCCGGTGGTGCAACTTCTTTTGCCGAACAGGCGAGAAGGGCAAGGCCTGCAATTGAAATCAATTGTCTTGCTTTCATTAATGGTTTGTTACGCGATCTGTTTAATTGCCTCCGACACACTCTCTACCGGAAGCTGGCACGTTTTATTGAAGCAAACATAAATCTTTGTTGTACCCTCTATTAGCTCCCTGCCTTGTAAAAGGGGTAAACTGCTTGTGGTTTGAGATCCGAGTGTCAACGTAAATGGGATATACAGCTGGTGAAATTCCCGTCTCATCTTTTCTGCTTCTTCCCCTACAATCACCACTTCTGCCATCCCTTTCGTGATTTCTGAAAATAGAATTCCCCAATTGGACATGTAGCTCGGTTCGGATTCGATGATGGAGACAAGTCGAGAGGTCATGACCATCGCCTGCTTTTTCCATTCCTCCTTATCGAGTAGGATCCCGAGGTGATAGAGATTTCTTGCCATCACCGAGTTCGAGGCTGGGATTACATTGTCAAAGATCTCTTTCTTTTGGGCGATAAGTTTTTCTGCTGACAAGGATGAAAAATGAAAGTATCCTTCTCCTTCATCGTAAAAATGCTTCAACAGGTATTCCGTCCAATTATTTGCTTTACGAAGCCATTCTTCATTAAAAGTTACTTGATACAGCGACGCGTAAGCTTGAATTAAAAACGCATAATCCTCTAAAAATCCTTCCGTTTCCGAGTGTTTGTTCTTGAAGGCCCGGTAAACTTTGCCATTGTTTATCAGATACTTTTCAATGAAGGAGATATTTTTTAGAGCAAGATCCAGGTACATCGGATCATCCAATGCTTTATACCCATCGACTAGTCCTTTTATCATCATGGCATTCCAGCCTGTCAGAACTTTGTCGTCAAGACCTGGTCGGATACGCTTGCTGCGTTCTTCGAGCAGCTTCATCTTGTCAAGGTTGACGTGTTGTTCGAGATCATGATTAGTCATGGAATGACGGGTCATGATTTGCTCATCAATTTCAGCCCGGATCAGTATATTCCTTCCATGTTCCCAGTTTCCTTCCTGTATCGCACCGTAATATTCCCTCGTTATAGAGTTTTTTGGAAGGGCGTTGGTTAGTTCTTCCCAGGTCCAGGTATAAAATTTACCCTCAACACCTTCACTATCAGCATCAAGAGCGGAATAAAAGCCGCCTTCCGGGTGCATCATCTCTCGGGTCAACCATTCGACTGTTTCGTTTACCGTACTCTTGAAGTGCTGATCTTTTGTAACGGCGTAGGCCTCTGCGTACAAACTCATTAATTGTGCGTTGTCGTACAGCATTTTTTCAAAGTGGGGTGCAAACCATTCAGCGTCTACGGAGTAGCGGGAAAAACCACCACCGATCTGGTCATATAATCCGCCCTGGATCATTTTACGGAGCGTGAGGCTCACCATGTGTAAGGCTTCTTTATTTTTTGTGATGGAGTAATAGCGAAGCAGGAACAGCCAGATAGTGGGCATTACAAACTTGGGCGCCTTTTCTATGCCACCCCGCGTTTTATCGAAACGGGATTCAATGATGGTGAACATTTTATCCAGGCTGGCCGTGTCAAACTTCTCTGCTCCAGGCTCTTTAGCAAATCGGTTTAGGTCACTGGTTTGCAAATGGTTTCGAATATCTTCAGCCGACTGATCGATTTCACTTCTTTTCTCGCGGAAGGCCTTGCTGATTTGAAACAATAGATTTGTCCAGTTCTTGGCTGGGAAATAGGTGCCACCATAAAACGGTTTTTGTTCAGGGGTAAGAAACACATTCAATGGCCAGCCTCCATGTTGCTGCATAGCCTGCACCGCCTCCATGTAAATCTGGTCGATGTCCGGACGTTCTTCCCGATCGACTTTAATACAGATAAAATGTTCATTCATAATCAGTGCGATGTCATCGTTCTCAAATGACTCGCGTTCCATGACATGACACCAATGACACGATGAATATCCAATGCTCACTAAAATTGGCTTGTCTTCCTCCTTTGCTTTTATCAATGCTTCACTACCCCATTCAAACCAATGAACTGGGTTATAGGCATGTTGTAGCAAGTAGGGGCTTGTGGAACTAATTAAGCGATTGGATTCTCGCTGAGTGGAGGGGGGATTGGACATTGGTAAAATAGACTTTTAACGTTTGACCCTTGGCTTTTGGCACTAGGGGTTTAGTTGCGATTTTAGTTGGGTGATTTCTTTTTCAACATCCGCAAGGGGTTTTAATTCTTCCAGTAGTGCAAGTGTTTCATACAAAAACATTTTATGAGATTTATTTTCGATTTGAAAGGGTCGGTGTTTCAAAGCCTTTTGAATATCCTTCCACTGCTTTACAAAATGAAGGGCCTGGTTGTTCAAATAGGATGCTGAAAATTTTCCCCAAATATATTCTTCAGCCAGGGGGGTGGGATGGATTAGATCATCTTTATAAAACCGATAGTCCCGCAAGTCATCGATCATGATTTCAAATGAAGGAAAATAAACAACATTTGAATATTGATTGACAAGGTCTTGACAGGCGATTCTGAGTATTGATTTGCTGAGACTATTAAGCTCCAGCGTGTCTTTGATATGCCTAACGGGACTGACGGTGAGGATAATTTTTTCAATCGATAGATTCTCTGTAATACTTTTGTGCAAGGATTGAAAGCTTGAAATGATGTTTTCTACGGAGAGCAGCCTTTTGTTAAACATGGAACCAGGTACTTTGTGACAATTGGCGACAATCTCATTTGTATCGGTTCTTTCATAGACAAATGAAGTTCCATACGTGATGATCAGGACTTTTGATTTTTTAATGAACTCATGACTTCTGTCAATTTCCGACATGATTTTACGGACCAAGTGCTCTTCAGTGGTCGCAGAAAATTTAGAATGAAAGTGATAATTGAAAAATACTTCTTGCCGCAGCAGGTAGGACTCTTTTGAAGGATACTGTAACCCGATTGTATTTTTAATTGTCTCGTGAATGGAGATTGGGTTATACACCGTTCCAAAGGGATTGACCAAAACGTGAAATTTATTTTCATTCAACTTATTTCCGATTGAATCCGAAAAGCAGGAACCTATCGTCAATAGCGGTGAGTGGAGGCTGATTTTCGTGTCTGAAGATTTGGGTATTAATTCTGTACGAAAAATATTCATGCGGTAAAGTTACGCGAGTCCATGACCAATGCAATCTACCTTCATGAGGATCAAATAAATCATTATGGAGTACCCTTTGCCGTGACAATCCTTCTTATGAATGGAGCAAACAACGTCGCTAAAGAATTTTTATACCCTTTTTATGAAAAGGTTCCAAAATAGGATTTGAAGGATCAAGTTCAGTAACTAAGGTATGGATGGCTGTGATGTCACAGATTTTGTATTGTTGTGTGGAATTGAGTTTGGTAGACAGTGTCAGTGATATAATTTTTTCTGATGACCGGATCATGGCACGTTTCAATTGCACAACATCCCAGTCAAACTCAGAAAGACCGTGGTCTAGATCCAGGTGCCCCGTTCCCAGAAAGCAAAGGTCTGCCTTGATCAGATTCAGCGTGTTTAACGCTTCAGCCCCGAGCGCAATCTGCGCATCACGTGAGACTTTTCCACCAATCAAAATTGTTTCTACATTCTTGTGTTGAGAAAGTTGCATAGCAACGTGCAGACTTGGGGTAAAGAACGTGAGGTGCATTTCCCTTGGAATTGAGTTCACAAATTCCAGGTTGGTGGTCCCTCCTGTGATGAGAATAACTTGTTTATTTCTTAATAGTTGGATGGCTTTTTCGGCAATGATTGCTTTGTTGGCGTGATCATAAATTTCTTCCTCGTGAAAACTGAACGGGTTAAATGATTTGGCGATGGCCCCACCGTGCACTTTTTTAAGTTTCCCAGCAAGGTCTAATTCTTTGAGGTCGCGACGGACCGTGTCCTCTGATACCTCGAGTTGATGGGCTATGTCCGCCAACAATACGCGGTTGCGGATGCGTACTTCGTTTAAAATATGTTCGTGCCGGGTTTCTTTCAGCATATCATCAGAACTTTCAGCAAAAGGACTGAATTGCTGGTTTTTTCGAAAATTAGATAAATCCTGCATTTATTTGCTTGATTTTTCGATATTTAGGTGCAAGAATTAACGATTACCAAAACAAACCTCTCATTTATGAAAGAAAATTTTTACTGCTTCAAGCGATTGCGGCTCGTCATTACAATTATTATTGTCTTGATGGGATGCACGTTTCTTACAACGATTCAGGCGCAAGGGCCTACCGAACACCTGGTCAAAGGAAAGGTCGTGGATGAAAACAACGCTTCCCTACCAGGTGCTACCATCCTCGTTGCCAATTCCACGACCGGCACGGTCTCTGACAGTAATGGGAATTACAGTTTAATCATTCCCAATGCAAATGGTCAAAGTGTGACGATTGAGATCAGCTTCGTAGGTTATCAGAAATCAAGCAATGCAGTAGTGGCCGCGGCGGGCCAATCGACTACTGTCAATGTTGCATTGGAACTTAGCCTTCAATCGTTAGACGAAATTGTCGTCACCGGATCTACCCTACGATCTGCCAGGAGAGAATTGGGAAATACAATTAATACAGTCAACGCTGACGCTTTGCAAAAGTCAGGTACCAATAATTTGTTCGGTGCGCTGCAAGGAAAAATACCGGGTGCCCAAATCACACAAAACTCCGGTGATCCTGCTGGCGGAATGACGATCCGCTTGCGTGGGATTAAATCGCTGCAAGGAAGTTCTGATCCGCTTTATGTTATTGATGGAGTTGTATCGAGTAACTCAACGGTCAATGTTTCACAAACCGCCCTGAATGGTCAGGTAGGTAATGAATCATTGGGAAACAATCGGATGGTGGATATCAACCCGTCAGACATAGCAACCTTGACCGTTCTCAATGGTGCAGCGGCGGCAGCTCAGTATGGATCCCGGGCCGCGAATGGGGTCGTGCTGATCACGACTAAGCGTGGAAAAGCGGGGGCACCCAGCCTTACCTTTTCCTCCAGCATGACGGTCAATGAACTTAGAAAGAAAGTTCCTATTTCTACCTATGGAAAACAATTTGGTTTTGCCGGTTTGCGTCTGCACACCATTGGAGGAATCAGCCCGGCTCAATTTAACAGCATCGCAAGTCCCACGGGCACATCCAGTGATTATATTCCGCAACCCGGTGAAACATTTGTACCGATTACAAGAGACGGTGCGCTGACCTATTTGCGGTCCAATTTGGTGGATGTAAAGCGTTATGATTACCAAGATCAAATTTTTAGAAAAGGGTACGGAACCGACAATAATATTTCGCTTAGTGGTGGAAATGATAAAACACAATATTTCACATCATTCTCTTACACGCGCAACGAAGGAATCATCAGAGGAACCGATTTTACGAGATATAATTTTAGGGTACGGGTGGACCAGCGACTGGCCAGCTGGGCGAAAATGAGTGCTGGAATATCCTATTCCAATTCATTTTCAAATGAGAAAGCCAACGGAAACGTGTTTTACAGCCCTATCAACTCGATCAATATCACCAACAACATTTATGATATTACCCAGCGCGATGCGGCTGGCAAACTGCTTGCCGTGGAGCCTACTCGTGTGAATCCACTTTCCACGATTGAGGATATGAACTTCACACAAAGGGTAAATCGAACCGTGAATGACCTTCAGCTTAACCTGACCCCATTCAAAGGTTTTGGAATAGACTGGATCATGGGAGTTGATACCTATAGTCAGGTTGGACGTAGTCTTATCAAACCATATCCTTATGCGGCCACTGCGGGATTGCCACCGGAACGTTACCCCAATGGTTATGCGGCCAATGCAAGCAATACCGTATTGCTTTTTAATAGTGACCTCAACATTTCCTATGAGCGCCAATTGACCAGCGATCTAAAGTTAAATGCTATTGTTGGCACAAACTACCAATATCAGCGTACTGAATTTCAACAAGCGAGCGGCCAAACGTTGGCTCCTTTCATTGAAACCGTTAGCGGCGCTTCCAGCACGACGGTCACGGCCGGATTTGGTTTGGATCAATTTAGCCTCAATGGATATTTTGCCCAAACCACCTTCGGGTACAAGAACCTTGCTTTTATTACAGGCGCTATCCGGAGAGATAAGTCTTCAAAATTCTCCCCGAATCAGGCCAATCAAAACTACCCGAAACTAAGCGCCAGTTTTGTTCCATCCGATATGGACTTCTGGAAAAATAACATTGGTGAATCTGTCATCAATTCACTCAAACTCCGAACATCATGGGGTCAGGCTGGTAATTTAACGGGCATTGGCTCATATGACCGCTTCTGGCAATTCAGTCCTGTGCCCTTTTTGGGAAGGAACACCATCGTACCCAGCGCCCAATTGGCCAATCAAAACGTGCAACCTGAGCGTATGACAGAGTTCGAATATGGAGTTGATATGGCTTTGCTTAAGAATAAAATTAATATTGGGGCAACAGCCTACAATCAGCAAATAGAAAACCTGGTTGTGAATCGCACATTGGCGTCGTCAGAAGGTGGTACCAGCATTGTAAATAACGTAGGTACCATGGAAAATAAGGGAATTGAACTATCGCTAAACATTGTACCAGTACGTACCAATAATTTCAGTTGGGACTTTACATTCATCTATAGCCGCAACCGAAATAAGGTCACCAAACTGGGAAGTCCTACAATTGCCATCGCCACCAACTCAGGTGCACCCGTGTACCTTATTGAAGGAGCTCCGGCCAGTGTTTTCTATGGAACGACCATCGCGCGTGACGCCAGTGGAAATCCGCTCTTAACCTCAGCAGGAGGATTACAAAGCGAGAAAGGAACTCAGAACTCTTCCGTTACACCGCTTGAATATACTACACAACGTGATGCGGCAGGGCAGCCTACCGGGACCAACATCCGATCCATCATTGGCAATCCCAATC
>JANYKP010000289.1 GCA_025358195.1 Cyclobacteriaceae bacterium | reverse complement strand
ATCAAACCCAAACTTTTTATGATGCTCTTCATGCTCGAAGGTGAGAACACTTCCTCCGATGAGTGGCTGACCAAATTTATTTCCAAAATCACTGGCGCCATCCGAAGCCTTGATAAGAATTTCTGCTGGAGTCTGGTAAAGCCAACGTCGCTCCTTAAATTTTTTCTCCCAGGTTCTTCCATTATCTAATCGTGGATAGGAGGTCATATACACAGCCGTTCCTGCCAATGGCAACGAACCTTTACCACCGGCAAGCCTGTCCCTGATCTCGCCCCCCGAACCGGTGGCGGCGCCATTAAATGGTTCCACCGTGGTGGGAAAATTATGCGTTTCGGCTTTTATTGAAATGACTGAATCGATATCATCTATTCTAAAATAGGCGGCTGTGTCTTGCCGGGCCGGAGCAAATTGTTCGATGGTCGGCCCGCTGATGAAGGCAACATTATCCTTGTAGGCAGAGACGATAAAATTCGGATGCTCTTGTGATGTTTTTTTGATAAGTTGGAAAAGTGTGAGTTCTTTTTCTTTCCCATCAATGATAAATGAGCCGTTAAAGATCTTATGGCGACAGTGTTCGGAGTTCACTTGCGAGAAACCAAACACCTCACTATCTGTCAACCTGCGGCCGAGCTTCAAACTGACATCATTCAGATAAGAAATCTCCTCATCATTCAACGCCAGTCCTTCCTTTAAGCTGTAGGCTGCCAGATCATCCACCTCGTAAATAGGTTCCGGTCTATGGTGGATGGTAAAGAGATCTTGATCTAATGTCCGATAAAGAACCTGAAGCGTGGGATCGTGTGCGGCTGATTCATTTCGTCCGGAAACAAATTCCTCAATCCGCTCAATTCCGATCAAGCCCATGTTTTGTGCAATTTCTACAGCATTGGTACTCCAGGGAGTGATCATCTCTTTTCGCGGTCCTATGAAATATCCATCCAGGCTGTTCTCGTTCAATGGCTTAGCTCCGCCAAAGAGCCAAGTCAGTTTTTGAGTGTCTTCGAAAGAAAAGAGGTGCGTATGACCAACCGCGTAAAGTGGGCCGGAGGGAGACCTAAAAAATAAAATCATGAGATAAATGTGAGTCCAAAAATACAGGATTTAAAGAATTTTGAAGCGTCTTTGATGATTCATTTTAATATGAACGTGTGGAGAGGGTGACATTTGTTTTATCTTGCGCGGAAATTAGAGTAGGTGTGGACTTTCTTTGAATATCGTCCACATGGGTTCATTGCTTTGGTTGGCATCTGGTTTTAATTTTTATTTAGTTCTAAATCTGATTATAGTATGAAGGTTGCGATTATATCAGGAATTACGGGTCAGGATGGGGCCTATCTGGCGGCGCTGTTGTTGAAAAAGGACTACCAGGTAGTTGGATTGTTGCCAGACGGAAGACTATTGGATACGGTTCGTCTTGACTACTTGGGTATAAAGGATAAGGTGATACTTCGAAGAATTGATTTGTTGGAAGAAACGCAGGTAAAACGAATGCTTGCCGAGACAAATCCGGATGAATTTTATAATCTCGCAGCCATTAGCTCCGTGGGGGTATCGTTTAACCTGCCGCTCATCACATTTGATTTTAATACCAGGAGCGTTATGGTGATGCTCGAATCTATTCGACAGGTCTCGCCGCGCACTCGCTTTTATCAGGCCTCCAGCAGTGAGATGTTTGGGAGTTTGGGGATTTCAAGTTTGCCCATCAAGGAATCTTTCCTTTTCCACCCGGTGAGTCCATATGGCATCTCGAAAGCGTCGGCTCACTGGTTGACGGTAAATTATCGTGAGGCTTACAAACTTCAAACGTGCTGTGGTATTTTGTTTAACCATGAATCAGCCTTGCGCCCGGCTCATTTTGTAATTAAAAAAATAATTCGTTCTGCCATTCAGATCAAGAATGGAGACCAAAAGGAATTAAGCCTGGGTAACGTATCCGTTGTCAGGGATTGGGGTTACGCACCACTCTTTGTGGAAGCGATGTGGCGCATGATGCAGCAGGATGATATGGCCGATTACCTAATCTGCTCCGGGATTCCAACCAGCCTGCGTAGTTTCGTTGATATGGTATTTAAGAAACTTGACCTGGAGTCTTCAGAATTTCTAAAGACGGATACTTCGTTATTGCGAAAACTTGAGCTGGAAACTATTTACGGAGATAATTCTCTCGCCAAGGCACGCCTGGGATGGGAATATAATCTCACAACAGATGATCTTGTCCATCGCCTAGTCGAAGATGAAATTGATTTTATGAACTGGGAAAAGAAAATGAAATAGTTTTTTTCTAAGTCCTCCTTGTTTTTCGAATGCTCTCCAACTTTTCGCAGCTTCTGATTACCAGAAAATGTAAAGTAATAACTCAAAAAACATACAGCGCACCTAACTTTAGAATTTTACATTTTTAGATGCTGTATTTTACATGATGAGCATTTCGATCCGGAAATGTCAGCTACAGCAGGTTGACCTCATCTAAGAGCGAGATTTTTTTGAACAGTATCGAATGGCGAAAACCCGATGGCACAAAGTCGATTAAGACCTGACGAATCACGGCTTTTGTCACTTAAATTGTAATAAACTGACTGTTTTTTTCATTTTTACTTAAAATAAAAATTTACCTCACTACGTCTCTCCCCGTATATGGAACGAGCCGTGGCGATTGACTTAGCCCTGATGCAGGAGATAAAACAAGAGACATTCCGCAAGGAGAAGGGCAAACTGCTAAGTTTTATACGCGGTAGAGTATCCTCTGTCGAAGAGGCAGAAGATATTTTGCAAGACGTGTTCTATCAGTTTGTGGCAGGTTTTGAGTCGATTGAATCCTTGGACAGGGTTACATCGTGGTTGTACAGTGTAGCACGCAATAAAATTATTGATCGTTACAGACGCGATGCTTCGCGACCGAAGAAGGCGGATTTTGATGGCGCGATTGGGCACGACGAGGAGTCGCCGTTGACACTTCAGGAGATTTTGCCCGACCTCGACAACACGCCAGAAGCCTCCTTGTTGCGGGAGGCAATTTGGGATGAGATCACACTCGCATTGGATGAATTACCCGCTGACCAGCGTGAAATCTTTATCCAAAACGAGATGGAGGAGCGCGGCTTCCG
>JANYKP010000283.1 GCA_025358195.1 Cyclobacteriaceae bacterium | reverse complement strand
TTATATCACAAGTGACGGGCTATGTTGTCGGACTGAATAATAATCCCGTTGTAAATGCCGGCGATGCCTTGCTCCACATTGGAATGGATGACCATTGTAAATTGGAGGGAGGAGGGGAAGAGTAGAATTTTTCTCCTTAATTTTCTTAATTTTAAGGGTGGAAACTTTGTCGCTCAAAATACCCGAAATCCCCGACCAGTCCGATAATTGGCTTTTTGATTTTTGTATTGCTAACAAGGGACTTCGTATTGAACGGGATACACACGGTCAAATAATTATTATGTCGCCCACGGGAGGTATTTCCAGTAATAAGTTATTTAAAGTGCTAACCGCTTTTAGTGAGTGGGCGTCTAAAAATTCGGATTTAGGATATGGGTTTGAATCTTCTGCGGGCTTCAGGTTGCCAAACTTAGCAATGCGGGCGCCAGACGTGGCGTGGGTATCAAAAGAAAAGTGGGAAAATCTTTCAACTGAAGAGCAGGAAAAATTTCCTCCCATTGCGCCCGATTTTATTATTGAAGTAAGGTCTAAATCAGATTCCATTAAAGATCTCAAAAACAAGATGAAAGAATGGATTGAAAACGGATGCCAACTTGCCTGGCTGGTTGATCCCGTAGAGCAGAAGGCCTACATTTATAAACCGGGTAAGGCCATAGAAGAAATTAGTTCATTCAACCAGACTGTGAAAGCAACGGAAGTTGTTCCGGGATTTTCCCTCGATCTTTCTAAGCTTAAAGCCTGATATTCAAACCCCGACAAAGACCTGCCGTTCATGCCAGGACCGGGATGCCTTACTCCACATTGGAATGGGGCAATAGGCAGTGCAATCCTATCATCCTGTCAATCCTGATCAAAAATCCGGACAAGGAATAATCAACTTATCCTTTGGTGGTTTACGTGGGTTGCGTGTTGGCCATGAATAGACCAGGCTGAATTCGTGGGCTCCGCCGCTGCCGGGACCAAGTTTGGAAATGGTGAAGTCGTAACTGTAGCCAATATTCAAAATATCTTTTTCTCCTTTTAATGTCAGGCCTACCAACAACACAACGGACTCATTATTGGTAAACCCATTTACCGATTTGAAAGGGATACCCCTGTACCAGGTGCCAATGATCAGCGGTTCAAACGTATAGTACACACCGACATCCATTTGATCGGACAAACCCTGATGACGATACTGGGCTACCGGAGCAATACTTCGCTCCCGTGGTCGCGCAAATACGCCCGAGCCTAACATGCCTGGACGAAAGAATATTTTATATCCACCATGTACAGATATTTTCATATCGAGATTATCTTTTGAGCCCAATATGGATTGATTCGGTTGGGTGATGTGATGTGCTGCAACACCCAGCCATGCTTTTTTAGAAAAAAATAATCCGCCAAAAGAAATATCAGGAAAGAATTTGCTTTGGCCGGTGTTGAGTGCCTCGGCGGTGCCTTTTGTAATGGTCCCTGTGCTGGGATCAAACTGATCACCAAACGTAAGACTTCCAAAGTTGATGGACCGATTGATGATCCCAACTTGCACACCCGGTCGAAACGACCATTCCTTTGTAAGCTTGAGTTGATAGGCGTATTGCAAAGCAAAGCTTATGGATTGCAATCCTACAATACCAACATAATCACGCGTGAGCAACGCGCCCACCCCGCTGTTTTTATCTTCAATGTAAAAATCGGCAAAGGCAGAAATGGTTGTGAAGTTGGCATCAATAGCAGGCCACTGGTTGCGATAATTCATCCCCACACGTCCTTGTTGTGTTGACCCCGCAAAAGCCGGATTCAAATACAACGGTGCCGCATAAAACTGTGAAAACTGTGGATCTTGCGCAGTTACCGAAAGTGCCGCCAGCAGCATCCATCCACATAGCATCGGAAGGGTTAGGTACACCAGCTTGGGGTAAATCAATCGCCTCATCTGAGCAAAGTAAATCTATTTGATTGTCTTATGAAAATAGCTTGGGGCCTTTCAAATTGTTACAGAAACCATTCAATTGGGCTAAAGCCCATTATTATATTATATCTCAAAATTGCCACGGCATTAAGGCCGTGGCAATTCGCCAA
>JANYKP010000443.1 GCA_025358195.1 Cyclobacteriaceae bacterium | reverse complement strand
GTGAGGGGCATAGGTAAATCGCAGCGCGACACCACCATGGTTTAATTCTCGTGAAGCAAATTCTTCGCTTGAATTCCACAGCAATGGATTCGTGGAAACTGAACCTTTTAACTCGCGATCATAATTTTCCGGAACGTAATTTTTTTCGAATGTATTCCATGACGCCCATACCCCCACTTCATAAGGCTGTTCCGTTGGGTGTATGTTTGCGAAAGCATCTGGCTTCATGGCGCGACCGATGATGTACGCAGCTACCAATTGTTTCTGTAAATCTTTTCCATCAAAATAATCCTTCAGCAAGCGTTCGGTGTGATAGCTTCCCTGACTATGGGATGCGATGACAATGGGCCTACCCTGATTGTAATGTTCCAGATAGTATTCAAAGGCTGATTTTATATCCTGATAGGCAAAGTCAAGTGCCTTATCACCTTCATTTTTAAATGGAGGATGAAAAGCAGCCAAATGAGCCTGACGATAGTAGGGAGCATAAATCCGGCAGGAGCCGTTGAAAACACTGGCTTGATTTAAGATCGTGCTGGTTTGAATTTGCTGGTTCAGTTTCACATCATTAATGTCGGCGTTCCACTGATATTGCCGTTTGTGTATTTCCCGGAATATGGTAGGGTACACGAAAAAGACATCCGCTTTTGCATTGTCCTGCAAATCTTTAAGGTTGGATTTTACAGGGACGCTATCCGCAGCATCTGCTTTGTCGGGCAAAGAAGCCCAATGTTCAGGCTTACTATAGTCAGGTGCAGACGGAGCGGACACAGGGTTGAAGGTGCGTTTTTGTACGAGTACGCTTTTACTGCACGCACCCAATAACAGAATAAGCAGCATGAGAAGGAACGAGTATTTTCTAATATTTTCAATTCCAGGTAACATGACTTTTGTGCTTGTGGTTCTTTTTCACATTGTAAAATTATTCTCAAACCCTAGCGACAACAATGACATTTATCCGTCTGAAGCATGACATTTATCGTCGTGTCATGTTCAGTTCCTTTCAATTCAGTGCTTTCTTTTTCTTCAATTCCGTATCTTTCGTAATACCAAATTTTCTATGTGTCGCATTCTCTTCCTCTTCGGCGTCCTGATTTTCTATTTGAATGCTTTTGCTCAGTCGGGGCTGCATGCCAAGCCTGAACGGATGGAGTCCCGTATTCTTGCCCTTGGAATGTTTGGCCTAAATCCGCAAGGAGGTGTGAGCCGTATAGCCTTTAGCGAGGCTGATAAGCAGGGCCGGGCCTATGTTACTGGTTTGATGAAATCCGCAGGGCTTGTTGTCCGCATCGATGGGGCCGGCAATATTATTGGCAAACGAGCTGGCAAAAATCCGCTCCTGCAAGTCATTGCGTTCGGTTCCCACATCGACTCCGTTCCATTTGGTGGTAATTACGACGGAGATGTTGGAGTTATTGGTGCCATTGAATGCATCGAATTGCTTAACGAAGCTGGCATTACAACTGAACATTCGCTTGAAGTTATTGTCTTTTC
Organism: Cyclobacteriaceae bacterium; assembly: GCA_025358195.1. Classification (GTDB taxonomy): domain Bacteria; phylum Bacteroidota; class Bacteroidia; order Cytophagales; family Cyclobacteriaceae; genus ELB16-189. Next base: position 2,084 of record JANYKP010000443.1, on the reverse strand, counting down.
CGATGAGGAGGGTGGACTCACCGGCAGCACTGCCATGATTGGGCGGTTGAAAGAAAACAATCTTAACCAGACCAGCAGTAGTGGCAAAACCGTACGAGATGGGCTATCGGAGTTAGGCGGGGATCTCGCGAAATTACCAAACGCTGTCCGGCAAAAAGGAGAACTGTTTGCGTTCCTGGAGCTACATATCGAACAGGGGGCCATTTTGTATAACAGCAAAATTGACATTGGTGTCGTAGAAGGTATCGTTGGTATTGAGCAGTGGGATGTTACCATTGAAGGCAAGGCTAATCATGCCGGCACAACACCTATGAACTTGAGAAATGATGCCATGCTTGCCGCCGCGAAGTTGACAATCGCCGTAAATGAAAGTGTGAAAAGTATGCCGGGTGCACAAGTAGGCACTGTAGGCAGAATCAAGGCAGAACCCGGTGCTCCCAATGTCATTCCAGGAAAAGTGACGATGAGTGTAGAGTTGCGTGACCTATCCCGTGACAAAATTCTTTCTGTCTTTGAAAAAATAAAACAACGCGCCGCAGAAATTGAAAAAGAATCCGGCACCCATATTGATTTTACATTGGCGCATTCAAATCTGCCGGCAATTACGGACAAAAAGATTCAGATGCTCATTGCAGCCGCTGCAAAAGAATTGGGATTATCGTACAAAATGATGCCAAGTGGTGCCGGGCATGACACACAAGACCTGGCCGTTATCGCTCCCGTGGGCATGATTTTCGTACCCAGTAAAGATGGTATCAGTCACTCGCCGGATGAGTACTCGTCGCCAAAAGACATGGCCAACGGTGTGACGGTTCTGCTGCGTACAATCCTTGCACTGGATAAGCAAGAGTGAATATCGGACCGCTTGGATTACAGGATGTAGAGGGATGGTATGATTTTTTTTTGATGGGGAAATTTTTCTGTGTAGAGAAGTTTCCCCAGACATTCAACTCCTTCGAAGTAGAATGCCGGATAGCAGTGGATTCAACCATTTGGTCGTCTGGCACACTGTTTACTCTCTTTTACATACAAATCATAACCCCATACCTATGAAAAAGAATTTGAACATTTTCGTTTTAGTCGTTGCCCTTCTGGTCACGCAAGCCTGCGGGACAAAATCGAAGGAAAATAGTGAAGAATATGAGGCCACTGAGACACCGGTTGCAAAGGCGACTGAGCTCACCCCTGCTGAAAGACGGGCCAAGGTTGAAAAAGACAGAGCTGAACGGGTAGAAAAGAGAAGGATCGAGTTTGAAAACCGAGCTAAGATCACTCCCACGTACACGGACGCAGCGGGAAAGGTTATCTACAACAAAGCAGAAGTGGATCCGTCTTATACTGGCGGAGAGGATGCTATGATGAAATATCTGAATGATAACCTAAGCTATCCTAAAGACGCAGAAGAAAAAGGAGTAGAAGGCACCGTGTTCGTTGACTTCATTGTTGCAGCAGATGGAAGTGTCCGCGAAGCGGTAGTGACCGATGCCCCCGGAGAAGAGGTGGATCAAAGTCTTCGCAGTGAAGCGATCCGTGTTGTTACGGCCATGCCCAAATGGGTACCGGGTCGTCAGCGTGGAAAGGCGGTTGATGTGAAATTCAGTTTACCAGTAACATTCCTAATGAAGTAAGGTTAAGAGATCTTTATTTTTAAAGCGCTCCTACTCATCGGGGCGCTTTTTTTTATTCATATATAAACGCCTTACGGGGAAGTAATCGGCAAAGATGAAGGTTAGAGTTTTTGGCGCCATTGCTTTTTTTCAGAACGAATTTTTTTTGACTTTATGCGTGCATGTTTGGCCGCTTTGTTTGGCTTCGTGGCTTTTCTCACTTTTCGGGGTGTGAAAATTTTGGTGAGGAGATCGTTCAGTTTGGATAAGACATCCTCCTTGTTTTGGATTTGAGACCGATTCTCTTGGGACGTTAGCACCAGTTTCCCTTCGGTAGTAATTCGTGTAGAAAGTTTTTTGGTGATTAGTTCTTTCTGTTCCTGGCTCAATACGGACGAACGCAGCACATCAAATTTCAGTGTTACCTTGCTGTTCACTTTGTTGACATTCTGACCTCCTGGCCCACTACTTCTCGAT
>JANYKP010000279.1 GCA_025358195.1 Cyclobacteriaceae bacterium | reverse complement strand
CAAAAACAAAGCCATTGGTATCATTCCGTTGGATAAACAGATGAACACCTGGCTGGTGGGTCAGCATCGCTATACGTTAAATGAGTGGTCGTGGGAAATACCCGAAGGCGGTGGACCTATTGAAATTGATGTTTTGGAATCTGCCAAAAGAGAGCTCAAAGAAGAGACTGGTCTGACGGCAAAACGATGGACTCAAATCCTGCGCGTGCATTTGTCCAACTCTGTTTCCGATGAAGAAGGATTTATCTTTCTTGCTGAGGAACTGACAGAAGGCGTGAAAGAACCCGAAGACACAGAAGCAGATATGAAAGTGTTGAAGCTTCCGTTTGCGGAGGCGCTGAGGATGGCGTTGGAGGGGGAGATTACTGACTCGCTGAGTGTGATGGGGATTTTGAAAGTGGGAAGGATGGTGGGGGTTTGAGGCTGGGAGTTGTACTGGGTTCTGGGGGCTGGGTGATGGGGGCATTGCTTAAATTGATGTTAAGAAAATAACACCTCCTTTGAAAATTCTCCCCAACTACCACTCCGACATCCGTACGAGCTTCCTCCTCGCCTACCCTGTTATGCTCAGTCAGCTGGGACACGTGATGATGGGCGTGGCAGACAATGTCATGGTTGGTCACCTGGGCGCCAAAGAACTTGCTGCCGCCGGACTTGCCAACGTTGCGTTTAATGTGCTGTTACTTTTTGGAATTGGTGTGTCCTACGCCATCACCCCGCTGGTAGCCACCGCTGATGGGGAAAAAAATATAGGGAGCATTAACGACACACTCAAACATGGTTTTATAATAAATGTAGTGAACAGTCTCGTCCTTGTGACAGTCGTGTACTTTGGTAAGAACCTTTTGTACTACATCGACCAGCCCAACGAAGTGGTGACCCTTTCTATACCGTACCTGGAGATCATTACCTTTTCAATCATCCCGGTTTTGGTGTTTCAAACATTTCGTCAATTCTCTGAAGGACTTTCAAACACGTGGATGCCCATGGTCATTGTACTCGCTTGCAATGTCTTGAACATCGGACTAAATTATTTGCTGATCTACGGCCATGCAGGCTTTCCTCAAATGGGTTTAAACGGTGCAGGCTGGGCAACACTCATTTCACGCATCGTAATGGGTGCCGCGCTGGCCGGATTCATTTATTACGCACCTCGTTTTCGTGACTATCGCCCCGGCTTTTCCATCGGGCAGTATTCCAAAAAACTCTTTAAAAGAATGCTGCACATCGGGATACCCGCGGGCGTACAATTTATTTTTGAAGTGGCTGCTTTTGACTTTTCGCTGGTGATGATGGGGTGGCTTGGAACAAAGGCACTTGCTGCACATCAAATCGCTATCAACCTGGCTACCATCAGTTACATGACTACTTCGGGACTTGCTGCAGCAGCCACCATTCGCGTAAGCAATGAATTGGGCAAACGTGACATAAAAGCATTGCGAAAAGTTGCCTTTGTGCTGATCGGGATGGCACTCAGTTTCATGACAGCGTGGGGTGTGATTTTTATCCTTGGAAAAAATTTCCTGCCGCATTTGTATGTGGATGACATGGAGGTGATCACCCTCGCGGGACCACTCATTATCATTGCGGGTCTATTTCAATTATCGGATGGACTGCAAGTTGTGTGTATCGGTGCCCTGCGGGGGTTGCAAGACGTGAAGGTGCCCTCTGTTTTTATTTTTATCGCGTACTGGGTCATCGGACTCCCCCTTGGCTACTGGTTTGGGTTTCACACCAGTCTTGGACCGGTAGGTATTTGGACGGGGCTTTTGATTGGCCTGACAATCACAGCGACCGCTATGCTCTGGAGATTCAATTATATGTCAAAGAAACTTTTGAAGTCAGAGTGAAGGTGTTGGCTGTTAGGTCTTGGCTGTTAGGTCTTGGCTGTTGGCTGTTTGGGTAGCTATTTAAAGCAAACTAAAAAAAACCTAAGACCCAAAAGCCAAAGCCCAAAAGCCAAGACCTAAAGCCAAGACCCAACACCCAAGACCCAACCCAAAACACCTCGTTCATTTTTCGCTCTTTATCCATTAACTTTCACTCCAACCCAACCCTATGGAAGCCCCTGCCCGGCCCGTGCGCCATTCACAAACTACTATCACCGAGCTGATGGTGCCATCGTACGCCAACTTCGGTGGCAAAATTCACGGTGGTATTTTACTGTCCATGATGGACAAAGTAGCGTATGCCTGTGCCAGTAAACATGCCGGCACTTACTGCGTCACGGTATCGGTTGATAATGTCGAGTTTTTACAACCTGTTGAGGTTGGTGAACTTGTTTCCATGCATGGATCCGTGAATTATGTTGGCCGCACGTCATTGGTGGTAGGTATTCGGGTAGAGGCGCTGAACGTAAAGACCAATCATGTCAAGCACACCAACTCATCTTTTTTCACGATGGTGGCAAAGGGCGATGACGAAAAGCCCATGATGGTCCCAAAATTAATCCTGGAAAATAAAGAAGATGTGAAACGGTTTATCGAAGCCCTTCGCGTGAGGGAAATCAAGGTCGCAATGAAAGAACAGATGGATGATGCCAGATCCAAGGCACAAGTTGAAGACGCTACGGAAATC
>JANYKP010000256.1 GCA_025358195.1 Cyclobacteriaceae bacterium | reverse complement strand
GTCCACAACGCCGGCACTCGAATTGGCAAAGAGAATTCTTTTCCAGGTCTTGCCCCCATCTTCTGAGCGGTACACACCACGCTCTTCGGTAGGTTTAAAAAGATCACCCAGGACGCCAGCATAAACAAGTTCTGAATTTTTTGGATGAATACGAATCCTGGGAATATGACGCGAGTCTTTCAGCCCAATCGATGTCCAGGTTTTTCCGGCATCCGTGGATTTGAACATTCCGTAGCCGTACGAAACATTTCCCCGCACGCATTCCTCGCCGCCGCCTGCATAAATAACATTATTGTCCCACTCGCTTACTGCCACCGCGCCAATCGATCCTCCAAAAAACCCATCGGAAATATTTTCCCATGAATTTCCGGCATCGGTTGTGCGCCAGACACCTCCGCCGGTAGCACCCATGTAGTAGAGGTTTGCCTTACCCGGCACTCCTGTGACCGCAGCTGACCTGCCTCCGCGATACGGTCCAATACTTCGCCACTCCAGGCCATTGTATAATTTTTCGTCAAAGGTTAGCGATTGTTTGGTGGTACTTTTCTTCTGGGCAAAGGTTGTTGAGCATATGACAAGTGCTAGCAGAATACATAGGGAATGTTTCATGATCATGGTTGGATTTTTCTATCACGAGTTTAAACATTTTCATTCAATCACACTTATAATTTTTTACCAATGGTCAAAATTCCTAATCAAGGGCTTATTGTGAATGGCCCAATTATTCCTATTTTGCCACTTACGAAAAGAGCTTAAAACTTTGAACTTTGAACTTTTGAACTTTGAACTTTGAACTTCTTTAGGATATGAAGGACGAAAACTCCAAAGGACTCTTCAGTGTACCCGTCATTGTTGCTGCCCTCGGCTACTTTGTCGACATCTACGACTTACTGCTTTTCAGCATCGTGCGCAGACCTAGCCTTCGTTCAATGGGTGTAACAGATGATCAGCTTTTTACCCAAGGAGAGTTTCTACTGCAGGTTCAAATGACCGGCCTGTTGGTGGGTGGATTGATTTGGGGGATCATGGGCGATAAGCGCGGCAGACTTTCGGTGCTGTTTGGTTCAATTTTATTGTATTCTCTTGCAAACATTGCCAACGGATTTGCAGAAACTGTTAACCAGTACGCCGTGCTTCGATTCATTGCGGGGGTTGGGCTTGCAGGTGAACTCGGTGCGGGGATAACTTTAGTATCAGAAGTATTGCCAACGCGACTTCGCGGATATGGCACAACCCTGGTTGCAAGTGTTGGTTTGATGGGCGCGGTGCTGGCAAATTTTGTTGCAAAGACATTCGACTGGCAGATCGCCTACTTTATCGGAGGTGGATTGGGGCTCCTGCTATTGGTTGCCCGGATCAGTATTTTTGAATCGGGAATATTTTTAAAATTGAAGCAGCAGACTGTTCAGCGAGGAAATTTCTTTCAGTTATTCAATAACCCAGAGCGGTTCAAAAAATTCATGGGCAGCATTTTTATAGGTCTTCCGATTTGGTTTACGATTGGCATCCTCATCACATTTTCACCCGAGTTTGCCCAGGCGCTCCACATCAAGGGTGCTGTTGCCGCCGGAGATGCAGTGATGTACAGTTATATTGGCCTTGCCGTGGGCGATCTTTCCAGCGGACTTATCAGCCAAGCCGTGAAATCAAGAAAGAAAGTTGTCTTGTTTTATATTTTTCTAACCCTTGCTGTGATTGTTCTGTATCTCTTCACTCCGGGACGGTCGGTGGTATATTTTTATGTTACGTGCTTTTTATTAGGGGTTGGCATCGGTTATTGGGCCTTGTTCGTCACGATTGCGGCGGAACAATTTGGTACCAATCTCCGATCGACGGTTGCTACCACGGTGCCAAATTTTATTCGCGGAACGGTGGTGCCCCTTACGATTGCCTTTCGTTTTCTGCGTGAACTATTTGGAGGTGATGATTCAGCGGTTATCTATGGCGCGTTGATTGTAGGAGTTTTCACGATTGTTGTTGCATTGGTAGCCCTGCGGGCGATCCAGGAAACGTTTGGAAGGGATATGAATTTCCTGGAAGAAGGTTGAGTTCAATGGCGCAGTAGAATGGATGGGGCTGGGATATTTTAACTTGAAAAG
>JANYKP010000172.1 GCA_025358195.1 Cyclobacteriaceae bacterium | reverse complement strand
TGTTGAATATTGAAGTAAGGGTACTCTAAACTTCATCATTCAGTATTCGACATTCAATATTCAAAATTCTACTCGAATAAAATTATCAAAGCTCAATAAAGCGCTCAAGCGAAAATGCCTGCGAACGCTCAGCGAATAAAGTTTTCACCCGTCCCCATACGCTTGCAAACAGCTCGGACTTGCGGTATTTTTCCAGATCGTTTGGATCTTTCCAGTGACTGAGTGTAGTATAGCAAAGAGGATCATCTGCATCTTTCAGCAACTGTAAATGTGAACAGCCAGGGAAATTCCGGATCGCTACTTTGTGTTCATTAAAAATATTGAGGAATTCCTCTACGCCGGCCTCGGTGAAACGCATGCGGACGATTCGGATTAACATGATATATGAGTCATCTTGCGAAGATAAAAATTTATATTTGCAGGTAAAGTCAGAATAAGGGTTCCTTAGTCGTTTTAGAAAGTAAATCTCTAATGGCCGCGATTATCAAACCGTCAATCGTTATACTTTTTGTTCTCTTTGCCTGTGGGGAAAGAATCAATTCTACCCTACCGGTTGCACCAGCTAACGTTGATTTAACAAATGCCTTTTACTACACGATCAACCTGAACGACCGGACAGACCTTACCTTCAAAGTCCGGATGTTTGTTGACCGCCTCACTCAGACGAACGAAATCTTTCAGTTTGCCGCTACTGCACCTGGGACCTATTCAATTCTTGACTTCGGAAGATTTGTAAGAAAGTTCAAAGCTTTTGACAAGAGCTATAATGAATTGTCAGTTACACATCCCACGACTAATCAATGGAAATTATCCGACCCAGAACGAACGCGCGTCATCGAATTTGAAATAGCGGAAACGTTTCACCATCCGGTGCCAACGCACCGCGTAGCTTATAGCTCCATAGCGTACGATAACGTGATCATTAATCCGTTTGCAGTACTCGGTTACCCGACCGGCCTAAAAGAAAGGGGTTTTTATTTAAAAATCGATTTACCTCCTGACTGGACGACAGGGACATCCCTTGCCAAGACGGATGATGGATACTATTATGCCTCAGACTATGGACGCCTGGCAGATTTTCCGCTGCTTATGGGCAGTTTAACTACCGCCTCTACTAGTGTAGGTAATACCGAATTTAATGTTTTCACTTATTCAAAGACTAACAAGATCAGTGCAGCACAGATAGTGGATGCTGTTGGACAAGTCTGGCAGGATGCTAGTAAATTCTTAAAGGGCCTCCCGGTGAAGCGATACAATTATCTCTACCATTTCGATGATAGTTTTTCTGGAAATCCATTGGAGCATTCATCAAGTTCGATGTTTCCACTGACTGAATTCTATTTTGCGCAAGATCTGGGTCGGCTGAAGACTACTTCGGCTCATGAGTTTTTTCATGTCATGACCCCACTTACTATTCACAGTGAAATCATTGAGGACTTCAACTTTGCCTATCCAACCGCTTCTGAACATCTGTGGTGGTATGAAGGTGTAACGGTTTGGGCCTCCATCATGATGCAATACCGCAATGGGTCCATCAACCTAAAAGATTTGCCTGGGCAATTTGCGTCGCATGGACCTATACAACCTCAAGTCAGTTTGAGCAACATAGGCTTAAGCTGTTATGTAGATGGTACACAATGGGGTAATGCCTACACCAAAGGCGCCCTCGCTGCCGCCTTGCTTGATATTCGTCTCCTGGAATTATCGAAAGGAACCAAAGGCTTGCGCGAATTAATTCTGGAACTATTCGAAAAGTATCATGACCAACCCTTCCCTGAAAATTCTTTCAATGATATTCTCACCGATATGACGTATCCCGAAATAGGAGAATTTCTGAAACAATATGTAAAAGGAACGGAAGAACTTCCCATAGTAGAATACTTCAACAAACTCGGCATTAATTATTATAACCGATGGAGCCTTATTGAAAATTCTACGACCGAGCAGCAGACCCTGTTCAATAGATGGAGTGTTAACTTTTAGCGTAGATTAAAATTCTATCTGCGGCATATCTGCGCTAATCAGTGAGATCCACGGGAGAATAATTTATTCTTCGAAATTAATTTACTTGACCTTCATAGAACCAGGTCTAAAAGTTCCCGGATGTTGCCTATGTAAACTCCATTCAGTAGCTCAATTCCCTCACGGATCACCAATTGGTCGATAGGTCTCAGAAATAAACTTATTCCTCAAAAATAATATTCACCGGACTGTCATAGTTAAGCCCCAGCAATTCACTGGCGTTGCCTTTATAAATTCCAATCTCCAACAATCCCAATCCATTAAACAATAGAAAGCAATCACCCTGCTCTGCTTGGTGGTAGTTGGTGTAAATGCGTCGCATTTTTTCACCGCCAAAATTTACGGTGTACACTTTGCCTTTACTGAGCACGTCAAAGGTATCTTTTTCGATATTCGTGATCAGGTTTCCAAAATTATCTACACGAATCACATGACCCAGGATTTGCTTTTTCGTTGCTTTGACATGGCGATCCGTCATTTTCTTGAACGAAGCCAGTGGCTTGCCAAGGGTGGAGATGGAAACCCCGCTGGCAAGACGGGCGGCGGCAGGAGCCAGGATATCTTTTTCCGGGAAAGAGGTATTGATGGTGTTGATTGCGTTCAGTTCCACCAGGTTCTGCTGAGTTTTATCGCTCACCAATCCAAGCAAACCGTTATCGACACTGACAAAAAAATGATCCTCCAACTGCAGGGCGATCAACGCGTCTCCCCGGTTGCCTGCCGCATCGACTGCCACAATGTGAACGGTCCCTTTTGGAAAATCCCTAAAGACTGATTTTAACACAAAAGCTCCGTGGGCTATATCGCATGAGCCAATTTTATGACTGATATCAACAAGAGTGAGTCCTGGGTTCGTGCTTAGTACCTTAGCTTTGATGGCCGCAACATAGTGGTCGCTCTCTCCGGAATCCGTAAGCAGGGTGATGATGGCCATTCGAAATTGCTGATCGGCGCCAGGGGTTTAGTCGGGAGCCAGATATTCGTTAGTTTTGTCACGAAATTAAATCATTTTCATATTAATTCATTGATCGAAAAAACCATCACGTTAGACGACCTCTCGCTCGTTGACTTTCTTGGCACCTCCAACAAGAACATTAATCAATTGTCGTCGGCCTTCCCCAAGAGCCGCATTGTATCCCGGGGGAATGAAATCCTCATCAAGGGTGAAAGCGCCGATGTTGTCCAGATTACCGACATTCTGAATGCGCTAATCGACCATTTTCATCAATTTGGCCGAGTAACCGAAGAAAATGTTCGTGGTTACATCGCCCAGGAGAAGCAAGAGTTTGTGCCAGATGATTTACCGGACGGTATTTTACTGTATGGCACCAAGGGCCATCCAATCAAGATGAAGACCGTGAACCAGCAGCGGCTGGTGCAGTCGGTAAAAGACAACGATCTAGTATTTGCACTCGGTCCCGCCGGTACAGGCAAAACCTATATTTCAGTCGCGATGGCCGTGAGGGCCCTTAAGAATAAGCACGTAAAAAAAATCATCATCACCCGACCCGCAGTGGAAGCTGGAGAGAACCTGGGTTTTTTACCTGGCGATTTAAAGGAGAAAATTGATCCCTACTTACGGCCCATCTACGATGCATTGAATGACATGGTGCCTTTCGAAAAGCTGCAATATTATATGGACCGTGAAATCATCGAGATTGCTCCGCTGGCCTACATGCGCGGCCGCACGCTGAACAATGCATTTATTCTTCTGGATGAAGCGCAGAACACCACGCCCATGCAAATGAAAATGTTTCTCACCCGCATGGGCCCGGATTCAAAAATGATTGTTACTGGTGATGTCACGCAAATTGACTTGCCTGGAAACCAACGGTCGGGTTTGAAAGAGGCAGTTAAAATCTTAAAAGAGGTGAAGGGAATCGGCTTTATTGAGTTGACGGAGAAAGATGTCGTACGGCACCGGTTGGTAAGAGATATTATTGAGGCTTACCAAACCAATGTTCAGCCCTGACATTAGTTCAATATTCCGTCCCTCTTGGACTTGAAATCAAGCTTTTACATTTTAAGCTCTCCTAAAACATACTAAATCCTAGAATGGAAGTTACTTTGAGTTGCGCACCTGCAAGGCAAGAATTTAACTGAGACACACCGATTACCCACCACTTACTGATTACCCGCTACAGACGTATTTTTACCGAATGAAGTATCCGGTTCTCGAAATTATTCCCCGGCTAAAAGGCACCCTTGCGTTGAGTCGCATCGTAATCCTGCAAGCTCCTCCGGGAGCAGGAAAGTCAACGGTACTACCATTGCATCTTTTGGATGAAACCTGGCTTGCTGGAAAGAAAATAGTGATGCTGGAACCACGAAGACTGGCTGCAAAAGCAGTGGCCGAACGTATGTCGGATCTACAGCAAGAAAAAGTTGGTGAAACAATCGGATACCGCGTCCGCTTTGATACGAAAGTCAGCACTCAAACCCGGATTGAAGTCGTCACGGAGGGCATCCTCACCCGGATGATTCAATCGGACAATAGTCTGGACGAAACAGGCCTCCTGATATTTGATGAATTTCATGAGCGAAGTCTCCACGCCGACCTTGCCTTGACGCTGAGCTTGCAGATTCAGCAAGTGTTACGAGAGGACCTAAGAATTCTTATCATGTCAGCTACCTTGGATGGAGATCAGCTTTCTTCCGCGCTTGGTGGTGTTCCTATCATTACTTCTGATGGAAAACAATTTCCGGTGGAAATCAAGTATTCCTTGCAGGATTCGGATACGCATATTTCAACCCGTATGGTACAGGCCATTCGTAAAGCGTTACGAGAACAAGCGGGTGACATACTGGCTTTCTTACCGGGTGCGGGCGAAATCCGCCGCACACAACAATCATTGGAGGAGGAGGGTGTGAGTGCAGCCATCCATCCGTTGTATGGTGATTTACCTTTTCGCCAGCAGCAGGAAGCCATTCTTGCACGAAGCGATGGTCAAAGAAAAATAGTGCTGGCCACGTCGATTGCTGAGACATCGTTAACGATAGAAGGAATTAGCATCGTAATCGATGGCGGATTCTCGCGTGTGCCACGTTTTGATCCACGAAGTGGCCTGACCCGGCTGGAAACAGTCCGTGTTACCAAAGACGCTGCCGATCAGCGGGCCGGAAGATCCGGCCGGCTCGGACCTGGAATTTGTTATCGACTTTGGACCGAGGCCACACAACGAAACTTACTACTTCAACGCAAACCGGAGATTTTAGAAGCGGACCTTGCCTCCATGCTGCTTGAGTTGTCGCAATGGGGAATAAAAGATGTAAAAGAACTAACCTGGATTACCGCTCCGCCGGCCGGTGCTGTTAGCCAGGCAAAAGAATTATTGATACAACTGGATGCCCTTGATGAACGTGGCATCACACAACGTGGTAAAGAGATGTTACGATTGCCAACGCATCCGCGAATTGCTCATATGCTTAACATCCTACCTGGTGAGTCGCCATCAAAAAATGGTGATCAAGCGTTGGCTACCGATGTTGCAGCGTTGTTGGAGGAACGAGATCCATTGGAAAGGGAGTCTGGCGCTGATATTACCTTACGACTTGAGGCGTTGCGGAAATGGAGAGCAGGTGAAAGAATTGTTGCAGATAGAAATACGCTGGAACGTATTGAACGACTGGCAGGAAATTGGCGAAAAATTCTAAACGTTGGAGTTGACAATTCCTTTCCTACTAACTACAAAGCAGGCAAACTTTTAATGGCGGCTTATCCGGAACGCATCGCGCGGCAGCAGGGTAAGCAAAGTGATTATTACACGTTGGCAAATGGTCGTGTTGCAAAATTGCCGAACCATGATCCATTGATTCATGAACCCTGGTTGTGTATCACCCAACTTGATGCCGGTCAGCGGGAAGGAAAAATATTTTTAGCGGCTCCGGTTAATGAGGATGATATGTTGGAGCTTTCAAAGGAGACGGTGACGGTAAGTTGGGATGAGGAGCGCAACATGGTTACTGGTGCGCAGGAAAAAAGAGTGGGAGGGCTGCTATTGCAAAGCAGGCCGTTTCAAAAAATCGCTGTGGAAGAAAAAAACAACGTGTTGTTTGAAATCATTCGGCAGAAAGGTTTAAAGATTGTCGGGTGGAGCGATGACTGTTCCTTGCTCCAGGCGCGTATTCAAAGTTTAAAAAGATGGAGGCCCGATGAAGAGTGGCCAGATGTAAGTGCTGAACATTTATTGGAAACCTTGGAAACTTGGCTGTCACCTCATGTCGCAACAATTTACAAACAATCAGAACTTGAGAAATTGAACGGCAAGGAAATTCTCAACGGTTTGTTGCCTTGGAATTTGCAAAACAAACTCGAAACGCTTGCACCCGACCGGATGTCTGTTCCCAGCGGCTCCCATATAGCCATTCAATATTTTACCGATGGCAGACCACCGATCATGGAAGTGCGTTTACAAGAAATGTTTGGCCTGTTGGAAACACCGACCGTCAATGCAGGTCGCACCAAAATCCTTCTTCATTTACTTTCACCAGGCTATAAACCTGTTCAGGTGACACAAGACTTAAAAAGTTTCTGGCAAAGCACGTATCATGAGGTTCGGAAGGAGTTGCGGATGCGCTATCCAAAACATTCGTGGCCGGAAGATCCGTGGACTGCGGTGGCGGTGAGGGGGGTAAAGAGAAAATCTAATTCCTGAACTGGATTTCCCTCTCCTCCAGAGAGCGGGGCAGGGTGAGGTCTCATCCCCGGCCCTTCTCCTGGGAGGTTTGGCGTTTGATATTTGAAATTTTTCCTCAGTTAATACAGGAAGTGAGGTACGCTTTGAGTTGTACACGTATCAGGCGGGGATATGAGGGATTGAAAGTTGAAAGTTCAAG
>JANYKP010000155.1 GCA_025358195.1 Cyclobacteriaceae bacterium | reverse complement strand
AGCAAACGTGTCCCAAATCCGAGTGGATTTCCGATTCAAACGTACACAAATCTTCGTCTGCCCCAAGCCTTGATTTCCTTCTATTTTTTTAGTACTTCGCGCTCTTCATCATCACATGGTCAACTTTACTCCAGGTCCGTCGCAACTTTATTTTACGGTTCAGGACCATGTAAAAAAAGCTTTTCGAGATGACATCCCGTCACTCTCCCATCGTAGCAAAAGATTTGAATCGATTTTTGCTGAAACGGCAGAAGGGCTACGGAATCTATTGAACATTCCTTCTGATTATTTTATCGTCTTCACCGGTTCTGCTTCCGAAATCTGGGAAAGAAGCATTCAAAACCTGGTGGAAAAAAGCTCATTTCATCTGGTGAACGGCGCCATTTCAAAACGATTTTTTGAAATTGCCCAACAACTCAACAAAAGAGCTGACAAGTCAGAAGTACCCGCTGGACAAAGTTTTGAAGGAATCCTGATACCTCCTGACAGCGAGTTGATTGCACTTACACATAATGAAACAAGTACGGGTGTCTCCCTATCGATGCCATTTATCAATTCGGTAAGGGACGAAAATCCAGAAAGTCTCGTTGTAGTGGATGCGGTGAGCTCCCTCCCCTATCCAGACTTCGACTATTCAAAAGTTGACTCTGTTTTCTTCTCTGTGCAGAAGGGCTTCGGACTTCCGGCGGGCCTGGGTGTCTGGATGGTGAACGAACGCTGCCTGGCCAAATCGGAACAGCTACTCATGAAAGGATTGTCAATCGGAAGTTTTCATTCCTTGCCAACGCTTCATAGTCATGCTCTAAAAAAACAAACACCCGAAACACCGAATGTGCTCGGAATTTATTTGCTGGGTAAAGTAGTAAGTGACTTCCTGAGAAAAGGGAGTCATACCATCCGAAAAGAAACAGAATATAAAGCCGCCATTTTGTATCAGGCTCTGGAAAAACATTCAATCATCAAGCCATTCGTTACCAATAAGAATGATCGTTCAAAAACGGTCATCGTTGCGGAATGTGGTGATATGACAGAAAATTTATCAGCGTACCTACAAGGGCGTGGGTATTTCCCAGGGGATGGCTATGGGGAATTTAAGAAGCGACACCTCCGCTTCGCCAACTTCCCGGCTCACTCAAAGGAACAGTTTGAAGGCCTGGTAGATGTGCTGACAACATTTCAGTGAAGTTACTTTCAACAGGCATGGAGTATTATTGATTAAAGTGAATTGTTGAATTGCCACGGCCTTAAGGCCGTGGCAAAGTTGAAGTTAATCTATCATAACCAGATTTTAGAAGACCTCCTTGGACGATAAAGAACTCTTAGCCAAAATCCGCAACCCGGAGACGAGGAACTATGGTTTCAATATGCTGGTGCGTTCGTACCAACAGAAGGTCTATGGCATCGCCCGTAAAATGGTAATCGACCACGATGACGCCGACGACATCACACAGGAAGTCTTTATTAAAGTTCATAAGTCAATCGACACGTTTCGCGAGGACTCCCAACTTTATACCTGGATATACCGGATTGCCACCAATGAATCGCTTACATTTTTGAATAAGAAGAGAAGAAGATTTTTCTTTGCTATGGAGGACATTGGTAACGAATTGGCAGCCAAAATTGATTCCTCTCCCACCATTAGCGGAGATGAAATTCAAAAGAAACTTCAGAAGGCACTGCTAACCTTACCCGATAAACAGCGTCTGGTTTTTAACCTGAAATACTACGATGAGATGCCATACGCAGAAATGGCAGCGGTGACCGGCACTTCGGAGGGAGCCTTGAAAGCCAGTTATCACCACGCGGTGAAGAAAATCGAGGAATTTTTAAAGAATGATTAAACTTTTAGGAACTTGAACAGTCGAAGGTACAATACATGAAAAAGCTAGAAGAAATACCGAAGAAGAGCGTTTTTGAGGTTCCCGAGGGCTACTTTGACAGGCTACCGGGTATCATTCAGGCGCGGGTGGCCCCGATAGCTATCGGGGCAAAGCGGGAACCTCAGTGGGTTCTCTATTTTCGCTTTGGCCTGAAGTACGCCCTTCCCGTGCTTTTCGTTGGTGTAGCTTCTTTCTTTTTTCTGAATAATCCCCAGACGCTGTCCGCGGAAGAATTAATCGCATCCGTTGACTCTGCGCATTTGGTTGCGTACCTGGAAGACAGCGATCTTAACTCCGATGATTTACTGGAAATAGTTCCGTTAAATCAGGAAGAAGCAGAAGCTATCCAGGGCAGCTCGATCGATGAATTAAAAATAAATGATGAAGATGTTGAATACTTGTCAAATGAATTTGGAACAGATTATTTCTGATATGTTATGAAACGATTTAAAAATATATGGATTACACTTCTACTGGCAATG
>JANYKP010000154.1 GCA_025358195.1 Cyclobacteriaceae bacterium | reverse complement strand
GCAGATAGCATTCCAAAAAAATCCAACCTGATCAATCTTCAATCAACCGCCAAAGCAGACGTCTTTTTTGTTCATCCTACCATTTTCACAGATGAACCCCATAATCAGTTTCACTGGAATGCAGACGTCAATGATGCAGGTATGAACCACCAAACGCAAACGACCGCCATCTTAAATCAGGCCAGCATTTTTAATGAATCCTGTAGAATATATGCTCCTTATTACAGACAGGCACATCTCTATGCTTTTTACACACCCGCCAAGGAGGATGGCGCAAAAGCACTCGACCTTGCTTACCAAGACGTAAAAGCTGCCTTTGAATATTATTTGACAAATTTTAATAAAGGCCGTCCCATCATTATAGCGTCTCACAGCCAAGGCAGCTACCATTGCGAGCGGTTGTTAAAAGATTATTTTGACGGAAAAGAATTACAGAAAAAATTGGTCGTTGCCTATTTGGCAGGCCGTGCGATCCGGCCGGATGCCTTTCCCCATATCTCCCCTACTCAAAAACCGGATGAGACAGGTGTATGGGCCTCGTGGAATACCTGGGCGAGAGGTTACTATCCCAACGATTACGAACGATACTTTCGAAAATCGCTCAGTACCAATCCATTGTTGTGGAATTCAAGCGAAGATTTTGCTCCGAAAGAATTGAACCGCGGAGGCGTAGCACTCCATTTCACCTATGCTCCTAATATAGTGGATGCACAGAATCATCAGGGTATACTATGGATAAATAAACCTTACTTCAAAGGGCGGTGGCTCATTCGCACCAAGCGTTGGCATCGGGCTGATATGAATTTTTTTTATGTGAATATTCGTGAGAATGTGGCACTGAGGATTGAGAAGTTTTTACAATCCGCTAAATCCGCTACTACAACGGGTAATAAATAAGGGCGGTCCCGCCAACCTTATCCTCTGAAATAGGTTAGCAAGTGGAATAGACAGCCAATACTTCTTTCTGGCAACTTTTCCTGGTATAACAAAGCCAGTATCATTCTAGAAATTATGGGGTCAGATCACCTACCGCCATTCTTCATGTTCAGACGAATTTGTTAGCCATTTTTTACGTGATCAACCATTGTACTCAATCCAAAAGCGAACACTTATCCCCATATTCGAACATCCCCTCACCCATTACATCCGGATTTCCCATAAAAAACCCCATCTCCTTTTGGTACATTCTTTGTCAATAGTATGAAAACCCTGACTTATGTTGAAGTATTACCTCGTTCTCTTTATCCGCAATCTGCAGCGGCAAAAACTTTTTTCAATTATCAATCTGTTGGGGCTAACGGTAAGCATTGCCAGTACGTTGCTGATCTACATCTACGTACGCCATGAGTTTAGCTATGACCGCTTTCATACGAATGCCGATCGCATCTATCGCGTCAACCAGACTTACATCTGGGGAGATGGTGATGATCACCAAATCGCATCAACAGGTCCGGGTGTAGCCATCGCCATGAAAGAAGGAGTGCCGGAAGTAGAAATGCTTACCAGCATTCATACGCCTGGTAATTTTGTGGTCTCTTATACAAATTCAGCCAAAGAAATAGTTGCATTTGAAGAGGAGAAAGTTCTTGCAGCCGATACTAATTTTTTCAGGATGTTCAATTTCCCCTTCCTAAAAGGTATTTCGGAAACTGCTCTAGTGCATGCAAATACACTTGTCATGACGGAATCAACCGCTAAAAAATATTTCAGAAATGAAGACCCGATTGGAAAGCTGGTTCAGTTGAGCAAGGGCGAGGCACAACAGACCTATGAAGTGACTGGCATCGTAAAAGATACTCCAGAAAATTCATACATCGAATTTGACGTACTCTTGTCGATGGCCAGTTTTCCCCAGGTGGAAAAGCGTCACTGGAGCTGGGTGTGGACCCAATTGGAAACCTATGTTTTGCTGGCTCCGGGAACCGACATCGAAAACACCCGTGCAAAAGTTGCCCAGCTACCCCGAATGTATGCGGAAGAAACCTTGAGACGGGTAATGAACACCACCTACGATGAATATATTAAGTCGGGAAAAAAATGGGAGTTGTTTCTTCAGCCTATTACGAGCATTCATCTGCCGCCTGAAGTTGTTTATAATCGGCTCAATGATTCAGGTAATATCAAAATTATTTATTCGCTCGTTGGAGCGGCTATCTTCATTATTTTGTTATCCTGTGTCAATTTTATGAATCTTTCTACTGCGCAGTTCACGCGAAGAATCAAAGAAGCGAGCATACGTAAAATCATGGGCCTCGGCCGTGTAGAATTAAGTTTCAATTATTTTCTGGAAGCATTTGCATTTTGCATGATCGCCATGGTTACTGCATTGGCCATGACACAGCTTTTACTGCCAGGGTTCAATTTTATGGCGGGTAAAATGCTTGAAATTAATTTGATAAATGATCCAGCCTTGATGGCTGCTTTGTTGGCGCTTGTCTTGTTGATGGGTCTATTATCTGGGAGTTATCCCGCACTGTTCCTTGGTTCTTTCCGCCCAGTGGAGGCTATGAAAGGCAAATTAAAGACCGGTCATGAAGGAAGAATGTTTCGTCATGGGCTCGTTGTCTTTCAGTTCAGTGTCTCCATCATCCTGATCATTTGCACGGCGGTTGTGTCTGAACAGCTAACCTTCGTTTCAGAAAAGGATCTGGGTTTTGATAAGGATAATCTTTTGGTGGTAGAAAATATGGAAACTATCAAAAAAGGAGAAACTTTTGTAGATGCAGCCTTGAATATTCCAGGCGTCTTGAACAGTACCTTTTGCACTTCGGTGCCGCCCAATGTCTTCGGTGGAGAAGGATTTACGGCGGACGGTATGGAGGGCAAAACGTTTCCGCTCAATTTTACCACTGGCGATGAACGTTTTATTCCAACTCTTGGCATTCAGTTGAAATTCGGACGAAATTTTTCAGCCGATATTCCTGCCGACGCAGACCGGGTAATTCTGAATGAAACAGCTCTGAAAAAAATCGGTTGGTATGTGAATGAATCCGCGATTGGGAAAAAAATCAAGGCACCCGGATTGAACAATCTGGAATTTGAAGTGATTGGCGTTGTTGATGATTTTCACTTCTGGTCGTTGCAAACGCCTATTGAACCCATGGCGATTTTCCATATCAGGAGTAAAATCATAGGGGCCGGAGACGACAGATTCGCGGTTCTTCGGGTCGCGGGACAGAGCACTCAAGCCTGGGAAAAAACGCTGACTGGCGTCAATACGCTTTGGAAGAAACATACCGGGGACTTGACATTTCAATATGCATTTGTAAATGAGTCTTTTGCAAACACATTCAAGACGCAGCAGCAATTTGGAAAGGCCTTGACGGTGATGGCTGTACTGGCTATTCTTATTGCCACTCTTGGATTATTGGGTATGATCATTTACATGTTGGAACAACGCACAAAAGAAATTGGTATCCGCAAAGTGGCGGGTGCGTCGGTTTGGAACATTTTAACCCTTGTTTCAAAGGGGTACACCAAACTCATAGGGGTCGCTTTCTTGATCGGTGCTCCCATTTCTTACTGGATGATGCAGCAATGGCTCCAGGATTTTGCCTATCGTGTACCGATATCTCTCTGGCTTATTGCTGGTGTGGGAATGGGGACGCTGGTGACAGCCGCACTGATCACAAGCTACCATTCCGTGAAGGCCGCTCTCACCAACCCCGTAGTGGTTCTAAAAGATGAGTAGAAGTCGACTTACAAATACTCCACTAACTTCTTCTCAACTCCATGAGTTTGTTCCGTTCGTTTTGAAGTTCGCGTGACAACTTTGTTTGCTTGTCCAGCGACTTACGCTTGTATTCATCCAACTCACAGAGGGTGGCATTGACAAGCTCTATTTTCTCACGTATGGACGAATACACCAATTTTAGTTTACCGGTCAGTACACCTAACAACAAACCAAGCGCAATAATAATTACGGTGACAATGGCTAGGAAAGTGGTTTTCTCAACATTGATACCAATAACTGAAATGTGCGTGCTGGCATAGACAAGGTCCTGAAACGACGCTTCCTTCTGCCGCAACGCCTCCTGTGTATTTTTCAATTCACCTTCCAATCTTGAAATAGTGGAGGCAGATTCGTGTAATTGTGCTTTCCCCCCACTGATGGTATCCATAACAATCTTTAAGACGCCATCCAGTACATTTTCCTTGATCACCTTATATTCATTGTAGGTCTCGGATTTTGATTTCATAATCTGAAAACGTTCTGTCAGCGTCGCTTTCTGCAAATCGACCGTTGGCGGAACCGCCGTTTGAGCCAGTACTGGCTGAGAGGCCAGTAGTGATAGTACTAAAATGATGAAATGTCTCATAATCGTGCAAAGCAGTTTTTATGCAACTTCAAAACATCCCGGCACTTTTTCTACGGAAAATTTTTTAAGCAACAAATAATTCGGTCAACGAAGGATAAAATCGATGAAAGAATATTGACTTCTGCAGCCCATTCCGCTTTGCGACTCAAAATTAATGAACCACTACGATAGCTTCAGCTTCTGAAATTAATTGTATCCAAAAATGAACTTTTTCAGGAGGGTGAACGACCAGATTTCTATCGTTGGAGGTAGAAGAATAATGAAATCCATAACTCGTGACATCCAAAGGAAGGCTTCAGGGATGGCAGCATTGTGCAAAAAAAAACGGGAAACATCAATTGCTTGATTTTTCCCGTCCTGTTATTCATCAACCGTAGCCAATGAATACCCCTAAGCTTATACTCCCATCCATGAAACTTGCAACTGCCATCTTACGATTACAGTTCTGGGCTTCGTGCTCCCGCCAGTTTTCCCGAAGGATCCTTCTCGTGAACACAATCATCCCCTACCGTTTTTTTGTAACTACTATCCGAGGATAATAATTTTTGTTTCCCAGTAAAGTTTGATCCTGTTGTTACTTTCTACTTAGTGATATAAACGTAACAATTGAAGCAGAATACACAAAACAAAATGTCAAAAAGTAACTCACAACTTTTCAACCAAGTTATGCACACCAAGTCGTTTGTCTTAAGTAGGAGTTAATGAAGACTCGGTAAGTGTTTGTAATCCAAGTTATTTTGGTGATCTTATTAGTTGGGGAATCTGTTGGAAAAGGCTCACAAAAATCAAATCACGATCGCAGAAGGCGCCTGGATTAAGGGCCGCCCGCGCGGAAACCGGAAAATTATTCTATACGCGTGAGGTAGGGTCCTGCTAAGGAGGAATATCAATTACTAAAGAATAATCCCAAGTAACATGAACGTGTACAAATTCAGGAGCAGGGTCAAACCAATAAGTAACAGTTTTGCTTTTACCGACATGTGCGAGAAGGCAATCAGCACCGCTCCAAGTATATAAAAAGGTAATCCAAATAAGACAAAATAAATCAGCAAGTTGACCACACCGTAACCAAACAAGAGCAGGATCAGCCCGATGATGAATTTCCAATCGGCACTCTTTTTTACCTCAGTTTGGGCTTGAGTTTCCATTTGGTTATGTTGATTTAGATAGTTGATCCGCACAATCAGGTTCAATGTACACTTGTTTTCCAAGCTAAGAGGGAGCTGACCATTTTCCATCGCAACTCAGTACTAACGCGAATCGGGAAATGCGGGATACCGGCCTGTTCTCAGTTTACAGCATTCTCTAGGATCTGACCAACGGGTAGAAATCGTTAAGTGAAAATATAAAAGAGTGCCCAAAAATTAAGTACTCCGGGAATAAGAATGATCAACAGCTTAGTCCAAACGGATTTGCGGGAGCAAGCAATTAAAAATGCGCCTATAGAATACAATGGGATTGCCAAAAAGATAAACGACCAAAGAGGGATATTCGCCAATCCCCAGCCAATCACAGCCAGCGTCACTCCAATGATGAACAGCAAATCAGTAGGTTTTTTAGAATGAGTTTCCATGGCGTGTGCCTTTTTCAACAAAGGCATAGTGTTCCAATTGGTTAGAAGTGAAGTTAGGGCTAAATCGCTGAAAGCTCTTGGAATCTTACAAAAACGTCCTGATAAAATCTTTTCAAGTTTTAAAATAATAGTCCGATATCGAACATTGCTGATCATCCCTGAACAGACGATTTCCCCGATTCCCTCAAAAAGAGGTCTGATTTGCTTATTTTTTTTGGTGCCTAAATTGGATTGTTACTTTCCTCCGTCAGAAATTTAAACTTTCAATTAACTATCATGCATCCAGGATAAATTATTGGTGGCTTTGAGTAACGATTTATAAGAGCAGGGGTTTACCAAATGTTGCGGATAGCCAGATGAACAGAAAATTAACAATAATAACCGATCGATATGATTCGAAACTACCTCAAAACAGCCCTTCGCAGTATTTTCAGAAATAAACTTACAGCATTCATCAACATTGCCGGTCTGGCTCTCGCCATGGCTTCAGCGCTGCTCATCTATTTGTTTGTGGTCGATGAATTGAGCTATGACAAATATCATTCGAACGCCGATCGCACCTATCGCGTTACGCGAAATTTTCTTAACCAGGAGGGCATTTCTACGCTCCACCTGGCTTCCGTAGCTCCTCCTTTTGGCCCGCTTCTGAAAAATGACTTTGGCGAAATTGAAGTGATGGCCAGAACCCTTCAGTATAATTTAGTCATGGCCATTGAAGAGAATGGTGAACGAAAAAAAATTGCCAGTGAAAATGAGGTGTATATGACCGAACCTGACGTGTTTAAAATCCTCGATATCCCAACGATCACGGGAAATCCCACTCAAGCGCTAACACGTCCACTCACCGTGATGCTTTCAGAGCGCGCCGCGAAGAAATATTTTGAAAGCACGGATGTAATCGGCAAACATCTGAAAGCCGGGAGGCGGTTGGACCTGGAAGTAACCGGCGTCTTCAAAGACTTTCCCTTACAATCACACTGGCATCCGGAGTTCATGGTTTCCTTCAGTACATTAAATGACAGCACCATTTACGGACGAAGGCGCCTGGAGACCAACTGGGGGAACAACTCGTTTAGTACGTACGTCCTGCTCGAAAAGGGCGCGAATACCAAAAAAATTGAAGCACAGTTCCCGGCCTTCATCGATAAACATTATGGTACCTACGCGATTGCCAACTTCGGCGCACCGCCCGACTTCGTTGGTTCCAGAAGAACGACTATTTTCCTTCAAAAAGTAACCGACATTCATTTGCTATCCCACCTCGATAGCGAACTGGAAGTGGGGGGTAACATTAACAATGTCTATATGATGGGTGTGATTGGCTTGTTTATCATCCTTATCGCGTGTTTTAACTTTGTCAACTTGTCTACCGCCCGTGCTACCAAGCGGGCAAAGGAAGTGGGATTGCGAAAAGTGGTGGGCGCTTTCAGAAATCAACTGATCATTCAATACCTAAGCGAATCAATGATGGTTGCAGCCTTTGCGCTGGTACTGGCTATGGGGTTTTCATTTTTGACGCTGGGCTGGCTTAACGATTTTACCAGGAAAGCACTTGAACTGAACTTCATCAGCAACTGGCCTGTCCTGGTCGGATTGACGGCATTTGCTTTGCTGGCTGGTATTCTTGCGGGTATCTATCCTGCATTTGTGATTTCCTCGTTCAAGCCTGCTTTAGTACTCAAAGGCCAACAAGGATCCGTTAAAGGGAAAGGAGGTATACGAAAATCATTGGTCGTAACTCAGTTTGCCATCTCCATCGCTTTGATAATCGCCACAGCCATAACCATACAACAACTCGATTATCTCAATAGCCGTGACCTGGGTTTTGATAAGGACAAGGTTATTACACTTCCATTTTACTCCGAATTAGCCCCCGACTATGATTCATTTTACAATGAGCTGACCAAGTCATCCTCTATCAAAAACGTTGGCCTCTCCTCACGTCTTCCCACAGGTCGACTATTGGATTCGCAAGGGGAAGCCAGGATCATGAAAGGTGATAGCCTGATCAATTCCGGTGTAAGCCTGAAATATGTGACCACGGACTATGAGTTCTTTGATACGTATAACATTAAAATGGCGGCCGGTCGGAGTTTTTCAAAATCGATCCCCACGGATGATTCGCTCGCCTTCATTATTAATGAAGCAGCGGCCAGGAAGATGGGATGGAAATCCAATGAAGAAGGTATCAACAAGGACTTTCAATACGGCGGCACAAAGGGCAAACTGATTGGTGTGGTCAAAGATTTCCATTTTGAGTCCCTTCACCAGGAAATTACGCCGATGATCTTTTTTATTTCCAGGGGCAACTACAACAACATCACGGTGAAAATTGCGAGTGACGATATTCAGCGTGGTATTGAGCACCTTCAGAAGGTTTGGAAGGAGTTTCTCCCGATCCGGCCGTTTGATTATCAATTTATCAGCGACCGCTACCAGAAACTCTACGAAGCAGAGCAGAAGCAAGGGCAGCTCTTCAGCGTGTTTTCCGGGTTGGCCATTTTCATTGCCTGCCTTGGGTTGTTCGGATTGGCAACCTTCAACACGATGCAGCGTATCAAGGAAATTGGCGTTCGCAAAGTGCTAGGAGCCTCCATGCCGAGCATTCTCACGCTACTCTCAAAGGAAATAGTCATCCTGATTGTGGTGGCCAACCTGATAGCCTGGCCATTGGCATGGTACTTCATGAACCTATGGCTTGGAAGCTTCGCCTATCACATTGACATGAATGTAGTTGTCTATTTGCTGGCGGCCGTGCTGGCGATCGCCATTGCATTGATCACTGTAAGCACCCAAACCATCAAAGCGGCGATGACTAACCCAGCCAAAACGCTCCGATACGAATAAAAAAGGATGTTTTGGCACTGAAATGCCGGGGTGCCATTTGTTCCTCAAGATTGACTTACGTCTGTACTTATCTTCATTTTCCTTTCGGCAAAACGTTTCACAAAGTACCCAACTACCATTCCGAAACTGGCAAATCCAAGAACGATGAGAAGAACATTTTCCTCAAAGGAACTTGGAGTCAGTTCGAACAATTGTCCGGCAGCATACCCAACAGTGCTCACCGTGGTGGCCCACAACAGTCCAGCTACCAGGCTGTAGCCAAGGAAGTGAAGCGGCTTGATATCACTCATGCCAATCAACAGGGGCAGGAGTATCCTAAACCCGTAGAGGAAGCGATAGCTAAATAGAATTTGCAAGCGGTGGGTCTTGAAGAATTTCTGGGTAGGTTTCAGTTTCTCTTTGAGCTTAGGACGCTTCTCGATGAAGTATTTTCCGTTCAGCCGGCCGATGATAAAGTAGAGCCAGTCACTGATAAATGAACCAAAAAAGCCAAAAATGACGGTGTAAGGGCCTTTGAAGAAGCCGCTATACACAAGTGACGAGGCTACAAGGATAGCAGTCTCACCTTCGAGGAAGGTGCCTACCGAGAGCGCGAGGTAGCCGTATTGATAAAGAAATTCTTCCATGATTGAACTGCCTGCAAGGTACTGGGTTCAAGTATCACTTTACCTTCAAATCTTTTTCTTTAGAAATTCGTTGAACGAATATTGTTAAAGTGACTTATTTATCATTTATTTTTGTACTAATTTTCATAGATACTTCAAAAGATCTAACGATTAACTTGGAACAACGAATTTGAAAAACAACTTCACACTTGCAGCGTTCAAAGGCTCCTACGACAGCCTCCTTCGCAGCTGGTTCCTCTCACTCCCCACAGTGATCAGAAGTTTTCGAAGGCAGATCCGTATTTGATACCTCAACTTTTTTGTGTGAGTAGCGATTCCGCCTGAGCGGAACCGCTGTCTGTATTTTTCAACTTTTTTTAATTACACATTACAACGACTACACGCGTGGACCAAAACATAATAGTACGGGATGCATCACCCGACGATAAAAAGTATGCCGAGACCATCACTACCGAGATGGCAGAATCGGCCAAAGCACGCGGCACCGGCATCGCCAAGCGGTCGCCAGATTATATTCGGACCAAAATGGACGAAGGAAAGTCCGTGATCGCCGTAACTCCGGACGGTACGTGGGTCGGCTTTTGCTATATCGAGGCTTGGGAAGACGAAAAATATGTTGCCAACTCTGGCTTGATCGTCGCGCCGGCCTTCCGTAAATCGGGTGTGGCCAAGGAAATCAAGAAAATGGTATTTGCACTTTCGAGAAAGCGATATCCAGACGCCAAAATATTCGGATTGACGACCGGGCTGGCCGTGATGAAGATCAATTCAGACCTAGGCTACGAGCCCGTTACCTACTCAGAACTTACTTCCGACGAGAAATTCTGGTCAGGCTGCAAGAGTTGCGTGAACTACGATATCCTCATGAGCAAGGACCGGAAGAACTGTATGTGTACTGCCATGCTCTACGACCCAGTCGAAAAACTGTCCGAAGAAAAGGCCAAGGCGGAAGCATCGATCGTCGTGTCCCGCGAACCGATTCCCCATCATAAGCGCAGGCGTAAGTTTGCTGAGAATTTCAAGCTTTTCGAAAGGTTCATGAGGTTTAAGCAATTTATGATGCTAAAAGGCTGGCGCAAAAAAGACAATGAAGACCAAGATGAAGAGAAGAGAAGTTCGATCTTGAGTTTCCTGTTTTTTTGGTAGCCGGGGACAAGAAATACAGAAGAGTGCTACCGTATTTCATTGATATCTTGTTCCAAAATTAATTTGTCACAACACTAACGAATATCCTGTAAAACAAGGCTGACCCCTAGGCCACGACAAGCGGATGAATATGAAAAAGAAAGTCGTATTGGCCTTTAGCGGCGGACTGGACACCTCCTATTGCGCTATTTATTTATCGAAGGATCTTGGTTATGAAGTCCATACCCTCACCGTAAACACGGGTGGATTTTCCAAAGAAGAACTGGCCGGTATCGAAAAGCGTGCGCGTGAGCTCGGTGTGACGTCCCATAAGACCGTCGAGGAGACTCAAAACTACTATGAGAAAGTAGTCAAGTACCTGGTCTTTGGAAATGTGCTGAAGAACGGCACCTACCCTCTCAGTGTAAGTGCGGAGCGCATGTCGCAGGCACTTGCAGTGGCCCACTATGCCGTCAAAATCAAAGCAGACGGAGTCGCGCATGGAAGCACAGGGGCGGGCAACGACCAGGTTCGGTTTGATATGATTTTTCAAATTCTGGCTCCGGGGCTGGAAATTATCACACCCATCCGCGACAAGAAGTTGAGCCGTGAGGCAGAAATCGAATATTTGAAATCCAAGGGCGTGGCATTCAATTTTGAGAAGGCGAAGTACTCTATTAATAAAGGTCTCTGGGGTACAAGCGTGGGCGGGAAAGAAACCCTCAATTCCATGGGCATGCTGCCGGAGGAAGCCTGGCCTACACCTGTGACAAAAAAAGGAAGCGAAACGGTAACCCTGGGGTTTGAAAAAGGTGAACTTAATTCTATCAACAGCAGACGTTTTAAACATCCCACCGAAGCCATCCAACATCTTCAGCAAATCGCAGGGCCGTATGGTATTGGGCGCGACATTCATGTGGGCGATACAATAATCGGCATCAAGGGCCGGGTTGGCTTTGAGGCCGCGGCACCGGTACTTATTATTAAGGCGCACCATGCTCTGGAAAAGCATGTACTTACAAAGTGGCAACTAAGTTGGAAAGACCAGCTCGCACAGTTCTATGGTAACTGGCTGCACGAAGGTCAATACCTTGACCCAGTCATGCGTGACATGGAAGCGTATCTCACCAGCACGCAACAACAGGTAACGGGAGATGTTTCAATTACCTTGCATCCCTATCGCTTTCAAATAAATGGCATTCAATCACCGTACGATTTGATGTCGTCTAAATTTGGTAAATATGGGGAAATGAATCTTGGCTGGACGGGCGATGATGTAAAGGGGTTCACCAAAATATTTGGAAACCAGGTGGGAATCTACCACCAGGTAAAAGCTGAAGGGATCGGTCAAAAGCCAAAGGCCAAAAGCTAACAGCTAACAGCTAAAAGTTAAAAGCTAACAGCCAAGGAGCTAAAAGATGAGCAACACTAAAATCAAAGCCAGTATCATCGGAGGCGCTGGTTACGCAGGTGGAGAAGCAGTGCGCTTGCTCCTCAACCACCCCTCAGTGGAACTTGCTTTTGTTCAAAGCCGCAGTCAGGCAGGGAAATATTTGTATGAAATACACAGTGACCTGGCTGGTGAAACTGATTTGAAGTTTACGAGCACATTCAACGAGCCGGTGGACGTACTTTTCCTCTGCCTGAGTCATGGTGAAAGTAAAAAGTTGCTGAGTGAACATACGTTCCCGACTTCTATTAGAATAATTGATCTTGGAAATGATTTTCGCCTGGGCGATAAAGTGAATGGTCGCGAATTCATATATGGGCTGCCTGAATTTCAAAGGGAGGCTATTAAGAAGGCCAACAATATTGCGAACCCAGGATGTTTTGCAACAACAATTCAATTGGGTCTGCTGCCGTTGGCAAAATCCGGTTTATTGAAAGAAGTGCATACTACCGGCATAACCGGCTCCACTGGGGCAGGACAAAAATTACAGGACGCTACTCATTTCACCTGGAGAGCCAATAATATTTCAGCTTACAAGACCTTAACACATCAGCATTTAGGAGAGATCAACCAAACGTTGCAATCTCTCCAACCCGGTTTTATAGGGCCTGTGAACTTCGTACCCTGGCGTGGTGATTTCACCCGTGGAATT
This sequence comes from Cyclobacteriaceae bacterium, assembly GCA_025358195.1. GTDB lineage: Bacteria > Bacteroidota > Bacteroidia > Cytophagales > Cyclobacteriaceae > ELB16-189. Next base: position 1,245 of record JANYKP010000154.1, on the reverse strand, counting down.
TTTGTGACGTCGTTGGTGGAGAGTGAATTGACTCTGGAAGAAGCAAACGATTTGTTCAAAAAATATTACGCCACTCATCCCTTTACCCGAGTGTCGCCTAAAATGATTGACATCAAACAAGTGGTCAACACCAACAAGTGCCTAATCTTTTTGGAAAAGGTTGGAAGCAAACTTGCCATCCATTCGGTGACTGATAATCTTTTGAAAGGCGCAAGCGGACAGGCTGTGCAGAACATGAATCTGATGTTCGGATTTAATGAGTCCGAGGGCCTTTCTTTGAAAGCAACTGCATTTTAAGGGTATGGTTCAAAATAAAATTGCGATTCTGGGTGGAGGTAATTTGGGCACAGCCATCGCCCGGGGAGTGGTGAAGTCTAAGCTTTCGCTTGCGTCTAATATCACCATCACTCGCAGGCACCTTGCGAAAATTGATCACCTGAAAAAGGAAGGATTCAAACTTACCTCAGACAACACGTTTGCCATTAAAAATGCCACGCTGATTATCCTTTGTGTGCAACCAAAACAATTGGCAGGATTACTGGCGGAAATCAGCGCATCCATAGATTCAAAAAAACACATCCTGGTCTCCACGATTACCGGCATTACAACAGACGAAATTGCATCCCTCATTCTGAAAAAGGTGCCGATTGTACGTGCTATGCCCAATACAGCTATCGCTATCGGCAATTCAATGACCTGCCTGTGTGCAAAAGATGCCAACGAAAAGCAGCTGACAGAAATTAAGAATCTATTTGATGGTCTTGGTGTGACACTGGTGATTGAAGAACGACTCATGAAAGCTGCTACTGTGCTGGCGGCCAGCGGAATTGCATTCTTCATGCGATACATTCGTGCCGCTACGCAAGGCGGCATTCAACTCGGCTTTGATGCAGAAGAGGCTCAACTCATTGCGGCACAGACGGCCAAAGGGGCTGCTTCACTGCTCCTTAACCAAGATTCTCATCCGGAAATTGAAATTGATAAAGTGACTACACCTGAAGGTTGCACCATTGCCGGACTTAACGAGATGGAACATCACGGGCTGAGTTCTGCTTTAATTAAGGGTATCATCGTTTCATTCGAAAAAATCAGTAACATCAAAAAATAAGGTGACATGAAGGTGGGGCATGAATAAAAAGACTCTGTTTTCCTGAAGGGCACAAAGCTGAAAGCCGAAAGTTGAAAGGGTAGTTTTGGGAAAGCAAAACTTAAGGTTATGAAAGACTACAAAAAATTGATCGTGTG
>JANYKP010000144.1 GCA_025358195.1 Cyclobacteriaceae bacterium | reverse complement strand
CTCAAAGAAATCATTCGAGCATGAGTATCTCGAGTTGCTAAAGAAATTTGAAATATAGGTTTATGAAAAATGTTCGATTTATTGAATAGCCCCGCTATTGAACAACGTTTTTTAAGAGGCTCAGGCTTCATGGAAGTAGGTCAGAGGAGAATCCCAGATAAGTCCTGAAGGGACGTGTATACCAACATGGGCACGGTCCCTTGGGACTAATCAAATTTAGTGAGAAGAAATCCGGTTGTGGAAATGACGAAAGGTTCGTTCTTTTAAAAGAGCGAACGCATGGGCGATCGCCTCTTGTTCTGTTGTCTCTTCATTTGAAAGTGAAACAATTTCCTGAACGCCAAGTTCCCGGAAATCGCCGGCAGGCAAATCGCATATGCCGGTAAAAGCGATACAGGTTTTTTGATGCCGGGCCGCCAGTTGTGCGACACCCCGCACCACTTTTCCTGAAAGGGTTTGCTGATCAATTTTTCCCTCTCCGGTGATCACAATATCCACCCTCCGAATGGTGTCTTCGAGCTTGGTAAACCTGGAAATGAAATCGAAGCCTCCGGACATAGTAGCTTTCAAAAAGACCTTCGCGCCGGCGCCCAAGCCACCCGCCGCACCGGCGCCTGGAAAATCAAGATTCGTTTTGAACGTTGCTTCCGCAATTTTTTTGAATCGGCGAAGGCCTCGGTCCAGAATCTTTACTTCTTCTTGAGATGCACCCTTTTGCGGTCCGAAAACGTATGCCGCTCCTCCTATTCCCCTGAGTTGGTTCTGTACATCACACAATACCGTAAATTTTGCATTCGGTAGTAATGGATGTATATGATCGGTGTCAATAGAGGCAAGTAGAACCAGGTTCTTACCCACGGGTTTTAGTTTCTTCTTTGCTGCAGACAAAAACGAGTAACCCAATGCCTCGGCCATACCCATGCCTGCATCATTGGTGGCGCTTCCGCCAATGCCCAAAATAATATGATTTGCTCCACGCTCCAGCGCATGCTTGATTAACTGTCCGGTTCCAAATGTGGTCGTGGTCAACGGACTTCTTTCTATTGAGCTTAGCAATTGAAGTCCGGAGGCCTTTGCCATTTCAATAAAGGCTATTTTTCCATCCTTTGAGATTCCATAGGTTGATTCAATTTCCCGAAAGAGTGGATCCAAAACCGTCACGCACACAGTTGATCCTCCGATGAAATCAGTAAGCAAATCGCTGGTACCTTCTCCGCCATCCGCCAACGGGATCGATACGATTTTTAGTGACGAATTGATGGAAAGGAGCCCTTCTTCAATGGCTTTGCAAACCTGCTGCGCCGTAAGCGATCCTTTGAATTTGTCAGGAGCAATGAGTATCGTCACAACAACAAAAATAGGAGAATAGCGGTAACCAATGCTGTGATGCTTTGTAGGAATGTCATGGGTGTGTATCGGCTGAATGCATCTTTCGTGCTGATCCCTCCAAATTGTGAGACAACCCAAAAATAGGAATCGTTCGCATGGGAAACGGCGATGGATCCTCCGCCAATCGCCAGCACCAGGATGGACAAATCAACGGAAGAGGAAAGCCCAGCCGCTCCCGCTAACGGTGCAAGAAGAGCACTTGTAATAATCATAGAGGAAGTGCTGGAACCTTGCGCTGTTTTGAGTATGGCTGCGATAAGCCAGGCAAAAGCAAGAAAAAAAATCCCTTGCATCTGCGAACCCGAAGCATACTCAGAAATTAAGTTGGCGATGCCACTTGCTTTAATCACCGCTCCGAAGGCACCACCGGCACCCGTTATTAAAATGATTACACCTGCATCTTTCAAGGCTTCCGTTATCCAGGATGGCCAGTCGCGGTGCAGTTGCCGGTCAATCAGTGTTAGTGCAAGCATCACACCAATTAACAATGCCACTACCGGAAGACCTATCATGGAAAGGATCGTAATCAACGGATTCGTTTCACTGATCAATTTTCCAAACGATGCAGTTGCAATTAAAATGATTGGTAAGATGAGCGGAAGAACTGCCCGTGGCCATTTTATTTTTTGTCGCACATCTACCCGTTCTTCTGCCGCGTGCGAAACAGGAATCTTTAAACCAGCTTTTGCAGCGTACAAATAGGAAACCAATACTACCGGAATAGAACCAAGTAGTCCGATAAGAATCACCATACCGAGTTGGTCACCCAGGCCAACCGTAGCTGCTGCTGCCAGCGGACCAGGTGTAGGAGGGACCAACACATGGGTGGTATAAAGTCCGGAGGACAGGGCCAATACAAGAGCACCCTGACTGGCCGAAGTTTTTAATGCAATTGACGGAATGAGCCGTGACAAAATGATAAAGCCAGAATCGCAGAAGACAGGGATTCCCACCAAGGCGCCAATGACCGCGATTGCAAGAACGGGTCTTTTTTCACCAAACACTTTTATCAGCCCCGTGCTGATTACTTCCATAGCCCCAGTTTTCTCCAACACCATTCCCAGCACCGACCCCAATGCGACAATGATCCCGATTTGCTGAAGCAATGAACCGAAGCCCGACTGCATCGTTGAGATTGTTTCTGCAAATGGAATACCTACAATGACGGCAAAAAGAATGGAAGCGAAGAGTAATGAGAAGAAGGCGTTCAATTTAATGTAACGCGGCCACAACGCCATGCCAGTGATACAGATGACCAGGCCAATTATTATCCTTATTGCTTCGCTATTCATATTGAGTTGGTAAACGGTAATCGGTAGATTTTCCAAAACGATACCGATTACCACTTACCACTTACATTTGATTACCGGTCACCAACTCACACCCTGAAACCAATATACGGAAAAACCTCCCCCTCCTTGAAGTCATAGCGATCTGCCGGCAGCTCTAAAAATCCATCGACGTCTTTCAGGTTGGCAAAATCACCGGAGCCGCCGCCTTCCACGGGCCATGCTATCAGCGAGCCCTTCTCGTTTTTAATTTTGACTTGCAGGAAATAGGTGAGTGGTGGAATGAATGAAAAATCTATTCCCAACCTGGCGTAGGCAACGGGAGTTTCAGCACCCATACTTTTTAGCAGCCACGGTTTAATGTACCGATAGAAGCACAGGAAGGTTGAAACCGGATTTCCCGGCAAGGCAAATACCACTTGCTTCCTGGCAGCGCCAAACCAAAATGGCTTGCCCGGCCGTTGGCTTACCTCGTGAAAGAGTTTCTTTACACCCAACGATTCAAGCGCCGCAGGCATAAAGTCAAGTTTACCTTTTGATACGCCGCCGCTAAGAATTATAAGTTGGTGGTCAGCCAGGATTTTTGAGAGTCCTTTTTCGAGAACATTCCTGTCGTCTGGCAAATGATAGAGATCAGGACGACAGCCCATGGTTGTTAGCGCTGCCTGTAACACATAACTGTTTGATTTTCTGATCTGGTGGGGTTGCGGTAAGTCACGGATATCAACCAGTTCATTCCCGGTTGAAACAATGGCAGTTGTTGGAAAGGCGAGGACTTCTGCTTCCGCTCTGCCCACGGTAGCCAGCAAGGCGACTTCAGAAGCTGCGATGCGATTGCCTGGGTTGAGTAAGATATCACCTTTCCTGGCGTCATGTGCGCGCGGGTGAATGCTTTGTCCTTTCTCGATCGATTCAATTTTTATTTTTGCAATCTTATTTACGATGAAGACATCTTCATACCGGATGACCGTATCACAACCGACGGGCAACATAGCTCCGGTCATTACTTCAATGCAATTTTGCTGATCCCGCAAACTTGTCCGTGGTTGCCCCGCAGCTTGCATACTTTCAATTTTAAAGTCGCGCCAGCCCTCCTGGAATGACTTAAATGGAACAGCGATCCCGTCCATGGCCACGCGGTCAAAGGGTGGAAAATCGCGATCGGCTTTAATGGTTTCGGCCAGAATTCTTCCTTCCGTGGTTTCCAGCTTTATCCTTTCCTTCCCAGGCAGGAAAAGATGCTGATGAATTATGGAAGTGGCTTCCGCAACAGTGACCATGAAATGGTTATTTTTGATTCAAGATAATGAGAATTGGAGGAGGCCGCTATAATTCAAAAAATAAATGAAGGACACATTAAGTCATGTTGACGCAGCCGGGAACCCTAAAATGGTTGACGTTTCCGAAAAGAAAATAACACGTCGTATGGCCCGGGCACAGGCGATCGTTTATTTGGGAAAGAAGATAATCGGTGAGATCCGGAACAAGGAACTGATTACCAAAAAGGGCCCGGTGTTTCATACGGCAATTATTGCCGGCGTGATGGGAGCAAAGCAAACGGCTTCGCTCATTCCTTTTTGTCATCCGCTGGGTCTGGAAGACTGCCAGGTTACCATCGCTGTAAAGAAAGAAAGGGTGATCATCAATTCATTAGCCGTTGTCAACGGAAGAACAGGTGTGGAGATGGAAGCATTAACGGCGGTTTCCGTTGCCGCACTCACGGTCTATGATATGTGCAAGGCGCTTTCGCATGATATCGTGATCGAAGAAATTAAGTTGATGGAAAAAACGGGAGGGAAGAAGGACTTTAAAAGGAAATGATGTGGTTGAGTCGGTAATCGTTTTTGGAAAATCTACCGATTACCATATCCAACTTACCGATTACCGATTACCCATTACCGATTACCGATTACCGATTACCGGCTTTTAATTCAGGTTGGAAGTAGCGACGGGGAGAGCTCCCACCCATTCCTCCCCGTCTTCAAAGACCTCCTTCTTAAAGAGTGGCACTTTTTCCTTTATCCGGTCGATGATGAATTGACAAGCCTCAAATGATTCTTTGCGATGCTTTGTGGAAACTGCGACAGCTACTGCTACTTCGCCAGGTTTTAGTGTTCCAATCCGGTGGCTTATGGCCCAACCCATGAGGGGCCAGCGATGGGCCGCTTCATCGATGATCTTTCGGGTCTCCGCCACGGCCATACTTTCATAGGCTTCATACTCCAGCCATACCACGTTTTTATTGTGGGCCGTGTTACGGACAGTACCTATAAAAACATTAACGGCCCCTGCACCTAAGCTGGAGGCCGTTTCGATGACTTTCTGTACATCGATGGGCTTTTCAGTGATGTTGATCATGGTATAATAATTTTGGTGGGAATGGATTGACGAATTGAAATTAAGGATTCAGTTTTTAAATATCAAGCCAGGCAAATAAACAAATTACGATTTCGAATTCTGTCAGTAACTTTAATGAATTAAGCCCCCATGCGGGCAAAATTTATGCTTACACGGCAAGAATTAGTGCGTTACAGCAGGCAGATTTTGTTGCCCGACCTGAAGCTGGAGGGCCAACTAAAGCTAAAACAGGGGAGCGTTTTGGTAATTGGCGCAGGGGGTTTGGGGTCTCCGGCATTGTATTATTTGGCAGCTGCCGGAGTAGGGCGCATCGGCATTTTGGATTTTGACCTGGTGGATGAAAGCAATTTGCATCGTCAAATCCTGTTCGTCTCCGGCGATGTAGGTTTGCCTAAATCAACCAAAGCTCAGGAACGTCTGGCCGATTTAAATCCACATATAAAAATCGAAACGCATCAATGTGTCTTGAATGCTGACAATGCCATAGAAATTCTTTCGAGGTATGATGTGATCATTGATGGGTCGGATAATTTACCCACACGTTATTTAGTGAACGATGCCTGCGTGTTGTTGAAAAAACCATTGATCTACGGCGCCATATTTCAATTTGAAGGACAGGTGAGTGTCTTCAATCAATTGCTGGAAGATGGTTCGCGCGGACCGAATTACCGCGACCTTTTTCCCGAACCTCCTCCTCCCGAGATGGTTCCTTCTTGCAGTGTTGGAGGTGTGCTGGGTGTGTTGCCGGGTATCATCGGCTCGATGCAGGCAAATGAAACAATTAAAGTGCTGGCCGGGATCGGAAAAACGCTGAGTGGACGGTTGATGATTTTCGACAGTCTTGATTTTACTGCACGATTTTTAAAATTAAAAGCCAATCCGGACAATCCTGTCTCGGGGATCAACCCCACGATTCACGCGCTGATCGATTACGAAGCGTTTTGTAACCCGGCGCATACCTCCGGTGAAAGGAATGTGAAAGAAATCAGTGCGAAAGAAGTGAAAAGACTTTTGGAAGAAGGGACAAAAATACAAATCATCGACGTGCGCGAACCCTTTGAGTATGAAAAGGTCAACATTGGAGGAGTGAATATTCCGTTAAGCATCATCGAAAAAAATGCCGGCCTGATTGAAAAAGAAACCACCGTGGTCATGCTTTGCAAAAGTGGACAACGAAGCGCCCAGGCCATCCGTCAACTACAACAACATCATGGCTTCAACAATTTATTGAACATGAAAGGCGGCTTGATGAAGTGGAGGGAAGAGGTGGATGGGGCGTTGAGAATTGGGAGTTGAGAATTGGGAATTTGAGGAGTTGAGTTGGAAATACTTATAAATTATACGTATATTGCAAACGTTTAATTCATAAGAATACCTCAAATTTTACCAGAAAAGCCATGTCTGCATTTACCAGTACCTTGCCCGATGATCTTCTCCGGTCGCTCTCGGAGAAAGCCAGTAAGCTGGCCATGCCCAAAAACAAGCTTATCGAAAAGGCTCTGCGCCTTTACCTGGAGCACCTGGATAAGGCAGAGTACATCAAATCGTATCAGCAGGCAGCTGCTGACAAAGACCTGCTGTTGCTAGCCGAAGAAGGCATGGAAAATTACCTGAAACAATTGGGGGAATGAGGCAGGGAGAAATCTGGTTTGCCAACCTGAACCCTGCCAAAGGAAGTGAACAGGCGGGGTTCCGCCCGGTGGTGATCCTGAGTGGCAATCTGCTCAATCAACATCTTCCTGTTGTTATTGTTGTGCCACTGACATCCAAAATCAAAAACTACAAAGGCAACCCCGTGCTAAAACCATCCAAAAAAAATTGCTTGAAGAGCGAATCTGAAATGCTGATCTTTCATATCCGTTCTGTTTCAAAGGACCGGCTGGTAGAAAAGTCCGGCGACATTGAGTCATCCGAGCTTGAGGGCGCGATAAAAACCATCAATGATATATTGAGATATTGAAAAAATGTTTTAGACCAGACCGAATGAACAGGTAGCCCCGCTGGGGCTGAAACATAGGGGATGTGCTTTTGCTACAAACAGGTTGCTCCTCCGGAGCCAAATACAAAAAACAATCGGTAAGCAATTGTCGACACCACAAACAGGTTGCTCCTCCGGAGCCGAATACAAAAAACAATCGGTAAGCAATTGTACATACCACAAACAGGTTGACAGATCGCACCGATTACCAATCGCTGATTACCGACCAGCGACTATTTCTTAGGTAGCCCCGCTGGGGCTGAAACATAGGGGATGTGCTTTTTGCTACAAACAGGTTGCTCCTCCGGAGCCGAATACAAAAAACA
>JANYKP010000134.1 GCA_025358195.1 Cyclobacteriaceae bacterium | reverse complement strand
TGGAGGAAGTATTTCGCCTGATACCGGCAGGGCGGACCGGGATGACGATTCGGAATGATGACAAATCATTCACCGAACAGAAAATATTTTATTCAGACTCCAATTTTTTTAGCTTTTTCAGTTTCAGATTATTACAGGGTGATCCTAAAACAGCTCTCCAGGAGCCTAACTCGATTGTCATTACAAATTCACTGGCCAGGAAGTATTTTGGGTCGGAGGATGTCCTTGGTAAGACGCTGGTGGTAGGCAATGGTAAAATTGCCTGTAAGGTGACGGGTATTGCTGAAGAAGCGCCCACAAATTCTCATTTTCATTTTGATGCAATCATTTCATTTTTGACCGTGGAAAAGGATTACTTTCCTGGTTGGACTGGCAACTCGATAGAGACCTATATTCGTAAGACTCCCGGAACACGGGTAGAAGATATCAATGCCAAACTCGAGGATATCGTAGCAAAATATGTTGGTGAAGAGTTAAAGCAAGGGCTGGGGATCAGCTATGACCAGTTCCGAAAGCAAGGAGGCATTTACAGTTATTATATATACCCGCTTACCGATTCCCATTTGTATTCGGGCTTGCAGGATGATATTGAACCTCCGAGCGACGCCAGGTATGTTTTTATTTTTTCTGGAGTTGGGCTGTTCATTCTCTTGATTGCCTGTATCAATTTCATGAACCTGTCCACTGCACAGTCGGCCGGGCGGGCAAAGGAAGTCGGATTGCGCAAAACCCTTGGTTCCCAGCGTGCTCAAATGGTGTGGCAATTTTTGTCTGAGTCATTTATCTATAGTCTTGTGGCCATCGTGTTGGCCGTAGCGGTTAGCTTTCTGATTTTGCCATATTTTAATTTGTTGGCAGGTAAGGAACTTACGCTGTCAGCGTTGCTGAGTCCACTTTTTATTGTGGCAATTTTTTTACTGATTATTATGGTTGGTTTTGTGGCTGGAAGTTATCCAGCTTTCTACCTCACCTCATTCAGTGTTGTGGAGGTATTGAAAGGGCAGGTGCGGGCCGGCATGAAAAGTAAAGGCGTGCGTAGTTCCCTCGTTGTATTTCAGTTTGCGGTGTCTACATTCCTGATCATTGCCACGGTTGTGGTCTACCAGCAGTTGAGTTTCATGCAGACTAAAAGCCTGGGACTTGACAAACAAAATGTGCTTACGATCGCGGGAGCACGAAGGCTGGCCAATAACAGGGACGCCTTTAAACTAGCGGTTGAAAGCCAACCGGGTGTGAAAAAAGCGAGTTATACCAACAACAGTTTCCCGGGCATCAACAACACTACGGTATTCCGGGAAAAAGGAAAAGATGTCGATCATCTGGTTGGGAAGTACGAGGCTGACTGGGACCACCTGGAAGTCATGAAGATTGTTTTGAAGGAGGGTAGATTTTTCTCCAGGGATTTTACTACCGATACGGTCGCCTGCGTGATCAATGAAGCCGCCGTCAAAGAATTTGGATTTCAAAATCCATTGACTAATGAGCTCACGGATTTTAATGGCACCACTCCTCAAAATGTCAGGATTGTAGGTGTTGTCAAGGATTTCAACTTCGAGACGCTGAAAGCGAAGGTGCGACCGGTAGTGATTCGCCTAACGGATAAATCACGACAGTTGATGGTACGTTATGAAGGAGATCCGCATAAAATTATTTTATCCATTGAACAACAGTGGAAGAGTTTGGCCCCGGGTGAACCTTTTGAATATACCTTTCTCGATCAGGATTTTGATTCACTATTCCGCAGTGAGATGCGACTGCGAAATATTTTTACGGTATTCTCAAGCCTTGCCATTTTCATTGCCTGCCTGGGTTTGTTTGCCTTGGCTGCATTTACTACAGAACAACGCACCAAGGAAATCGGGGTTCGCAAAGCCCTGGGGGCGTCCGTATATAGCCTTACCATCCTATTATCAAAAGAGTTTACGCGGTTGGTCCTTATTGCCATTATTCCTGCCATGGCCACGGGCTGGTATGTAGCCGATTGGTGGCTCGGTGATTTTATGTACCGAATTGCGTTGAATCCGCTTTTGTTTGTGGGGAGCGCGCTTGGAGCTATTGTAATTGCTTGGGCTACAGTTTCATACCAATCGGTGAAGGCGGCCTCCTCAAATCCTGTTAGTTCCTTGCGATACGAATAAACCAGTTCAGGCAAAAGTTATCCACAATTGAGTAGTGAAAACGCTGTCAGTCAGCACTTTCTTTATGTGGAAAAGATGTGCGTTTCTTGAGGTAATCCTCACTTAAAAATTCCATAACCCATGGTAGCTTGCTGAGCAAAATTGCATTTTATGGAAAACAAAAAAGTGTCAAAAAAAGCCTTGCGCAGCCTTTTGAAAGATTCTCTTCAACAGTCGATTGGGCACCTGGAGTTGCCCAAGCCAAACAAAAAGGTGAAGAAAATCATCAGCCGCAGCACCCGGAAAATGGAGATTGAGTTCTCCTATCTGTTGAAGAAGGAGTTTAAGAGAAGCAAACCAAAGAAAGCAAAAAGTGAAACTGCCGCACAGGCAGCGTAAAAAATAATGGGTGTCTGTTTTGAGAATGGTTTTTATACCATCCATCAAAATATTCCGACCTTCTGGTAAGCCGTAGTTTTTTAAGTAAGTCCAGGAGCAGTAACTTTCTCATAAATTAGCGTTATGAGAAAACTGCTCCTGTTTTTTTTTACTGTACTCTCCACTTCTTTACTGAATGGGCAAGCCTTCGATCCGAAAGCTTTTTCCCAATTAAACTTTCGCTTTATTGGTCCTGATGGCAACCGGACCATAGCCGTAGTGGGTGAGCCAGGCAATCCTAATGTATCCTACATCGGCGCTGCTTCCGGCGGCGTCTGGAAGACCGAAGACATGGGCTTTCATTGGCGATCCATCTTCGATAAGACGGATGATTCTTCTATCGGCGCCATGGCGATCGCACCCTCCAATTCAAAACAAGTATGGGTAGGTACCGGTGAAACATTCTTGATCCGCCCTGCACATGCGGTTGGTAACGGTGTTTATAAATCCTCCAATGCAGGAAAGACCTGGAAGAAACTTGGGCTTGAAAAAACCTTTCGCATCAGCCGCGTGATTGTTCATCCTTCCGATACAAACATTGTATATGTTGCTTCCCTTGGTCATGCTTCCGGTCCACAGCAGGAACGCGGCGTTTATAAAACTACTGACGGAGGAAAAACCTGGGAACGTGTTTTCTTCCTGAATGAAAACACCGGCTGCTCGGATTTAGCAATGGATCCTAAGAATCCTGATGTACTCTATGCTGCGATGTGGGAAGTGGAAATCAAAACCTGGAACCTCAAGAGCGGAGGCGCTTCTAGCGGTATTTACAGAAGCAAGGATGGAGGTAAAACCTGGGAGGCGTTGCGAAATGGTTTGGAAAGTGGTCCCAGTCATCCGGTGGGTAAAACGTCTGTCGATGTAGCCTACACCAATCCCAGAATTGTATATGCTTTAATTGAAGATAAGGAACCGCGACTGTATCGCTCAGAAGACGGCGGTGACAGCTGGAAGCTCATGCAGCGTGACCACTCCATGGGCCAACGTGCCGGTTACTATACGCGGCTCCGTGTTTCAACCAAAAATGAAAATGAGTTGTACACCATCTGCGTTGGAATCAAAAAGTCTGTGGATGGCGGAAAAACGTTTGTTAAAGATTTTAACCAATGGGCTGCTGGTGGTGACAATCATGACCTGTGGTTCGATCCGAAAATTCCGGACCGGATTATGTGTGCCCACGATGGATGCGCAAATTTGTCGTTCAATGGGGGAAAGACCTGGAAAAATATCAATCTGCCGATTGCGCAGATGTATCACATCGCTGTGGATGATCGCGTTCCGTATTATGTGTACTCTAACCGGCAGGATGCGTGGTCCTATCGCGGACCGAGTCGCAATCTTGAAGGATGGTCTATTCCGCTTGGTCTATGGCACGGAGTAGGAGGCTGCGAAAGTGGCTTCGCACAGCCGGATCCTTTTGACAATAATATAGTGTGGTCAGGCTGTTACGATGGCGGCCTGGATGTGTTTGACCTTACCACGATGCATGCCCGTGATGTGCGTGTGTGGCCACAAACGCAAATTGGGAACGCGCCCGCAAATGCGAAATACCGGTGGCATTGGAATTTTCCCATGGTACTCTCAAAGCATGTGCCCGGCCGCGTGTGGGTAGGGAGTCAGTTCGTGCATGAAACTTCCAACCGTGGACAAAGTTGGAAAGAAGTCAGTCCAGACTTAACCACCAACGACAAAAGCCATCAACAAAATTCTGGCGGCATGGCGAGTGATAATCTGATGACCTGGGATGGATGCACACTCTATTCGCTTTCGGAATCACCGGTGAAAGAAGGTGTGCTGTGGGCGGGAAGCAATGATGGCGTCCTGAGTGTAACCCAGGATGGCGGTAAAACCTGGACGAATGTTTCTTCCTCCATTCCTGGACTCCCGAAATGGGGCACGATCCGCCACATTGAAGCTTCGTATTTCGATGCCGGCACTTGTTACATCGCCGTGGACGCTCATCACAACGGTGATTTTGGAACCTATGTTTATAAGACTATTGATTATGGAAAAACATGGACACGACTTTCCGTTGATCTTCCTCCTTCTAATTCAAATTTTATTCACCAGATCGTTGAAGACCCCGGTAAGAAGGGGTTGTTGTGGTTAGGTACTGATAATGGATTGTATTTTTCTCCGGATGATGGCAGGCAGTGGATACGACTAAAAAATAATTTGCCGCCCGTACCTATTTACGGAATTACCGTTCAGAAGAATTTTCGCGATCTCGTACTTGGAACCTATGGCCGTGGAGTTTATATTCTGGATGACATCACACCCATCCGCGAGTATTCGGAGCAAGTGCAAAGTGCCGATGCACATCTTTTCTCGATGCGGCCTTCCTACCGGTTTCAAAAAAAGGAGGCCATTAAAACGGATGATAGTTTTGTCAATGGTCAAAACCCACCCTATGGGGCTGACATTAACTATTATTTAAAGACAAAATCAAAGGACAGTATTGAAGTATTGGTGATCAATACAAAAGGAGAGACTGTTCAAAAGATTAAAGGACGCAACCAGCCGGGCATCAACCGTGTATACTGGGATCTTCGCCTGCAAGATTATGAACTGCCCAAGCTTCGCACAAAACCAAGAGGTGTCGACTGGGTGAAACTGGATAGTACCGGTGCGCGTACGATGTTTATTTATGACCTTGACATTGGCCCTGGACTCACAGCTCCATTGGTTCCGCCCGGTGATTATACAATCGTGTTGAAAGTGAATGGAAAGGAACTGAAACAGACGGTGCAAGTCCTCAAAGATCCACACACAAAAGCAATGGATGCCGACATTCAAAAGCAGTTTTCACACGGAATTATTTTGTTCAACTCCATCAACAGCACATTGAAATTAATTGATGAGATGGAAAGGTCCAGATCCAAACTGTTGACACTGGTGAATGATAAGAAAATCGGAAAGACGGCGACTGCTTTGGAAGAAAAGATTTATCAACTGGAGGGTAAGCTTCATGACATCCGTCAAACCGGCGCCCGCTTTGATATTTTTCGTAATCCCCCGCAGGTATTGGAACGCTTTCTCGCCATGAGCAAGGAGGGGATCGTTTCGAGTGCCGACAGTCCGCCGACGGATCAGCAAGTAGCAGTGTACACCATCACGCAGCAGCAGCTAGCAGAAGTTGAAAAGGCATATAATCTCTTGAAACAAAATGCGGAGTGGAAGAGTACGAAGATGAATTGAAGGTGGGTGTTGGGTCTTGGGTGTTGGGTGTTAGCTTTTGGCTTTTCGCACTTATTTTATAGTAACAAAGACACCCTCGTCAATCTCTCCGTCTTTGACTTGATAGACGACCACCCCGGATGGCATCTTGAGTGCGCCTTCATTAACGACCGGGCCTACTACCGCAGCAGTTTGTTCAAAGCGTGTTTGTTGACCTTCTGTTTCAAGGAAGAACTTCTGTCTGGAGTGATGATGGCCTGCCAACGCAAGTGGAAAAGGATGAGTCTGAAGGATCGTAATGACCTCGTGTGCATTGGATACGACATGTCTGAATTTGAGTTGTCCTTTTTCCCGCTCCAACGTCCGGCCGGGACCAGTTTCTGTGTATCCTGAAATGCTGAGCCCGCCAGAGAGAAAGGGTACATGCTGGAATGTTATAACCGGCGTTGTTGGCGGAAGCGCAGCAAGATCTTTTTTTAGCCATGCGCGCTGTACCGAATCGATGGAACCATAGTACCACATGTCATCAAACTCCAATGAATTCAGGGCAATGAAGTGAATACCTCCATAATTGAATGAATAATAGTCGGGCCCAAGGTAGCTGCGGTACATTTTCCTTCCATACAACGGATGCTGTGCGCTTACTTTGGATAGCTCCCGTTCGATGCCAAAAATTTCGTGATTGCCTGGCACATTCCAGATGGGCACGGAAAATTTCAGGGTTTCGGTTTTATACAATTCAAACAGTGATGTGGCTTCTTTTTCTGGTACCCGAAGCGCATCTTTTACGAGGTCGCCGGTGACCAACACAAAATCAGGTCGCACCGAATCAACAACAGCCTTGAATTTTTGCATACGATCAAGGCTGTTGTCGCTGATATGTGTATCGGAAGCATGAATAAAGGTGAATTGAGTGTGTGTCGAAGTTTTGACAAGGGGGAAATCCACCTGAGCGTTGTTGGACCCGAGATCAACTTTATGATAAAATGATCGTGATGATTTGAATCCCTGAGGCAATGAGATGAAAACAAAGCCGAAACCTTTTGTCGCAGGGATTTGGTAAAACCCATTTACATCGGTCTGTACGACAGTTACCTGATCGGAGATAACGACACCCTTCATGCCCACTTCGCTTTTATCACGCAGGCCATTGCCGTTGGCATCATTAAAGACAATTCCGGAAATAGTGGTAGCAGAAAGATTACTAACGGCACAAAAAACAACAAACGGTAGCGTAAATAATTTCATGTAACAGGTGTTGATCCTTTTGAAGATATTCAAAAATACTCACATTCATCAGAATCAAAAGCAGGTCGTAAACAGTGTTACCGATTACTGATTACCCGTTACAGATTTACGATGCTATTTTTATTGTTTCAAGCTACCGTGAAACCTCGTTGTTCTTTTGGAAATACTCGTCCAACACCTTGAATCGATGTTCGAAAATAAGGTTTACCCTACGCTCTACAAAAAGGAAATGAGCCAATTGCCCAAGTCGCCCCAGCGGAAGGGCATAATCGATTTCATCAGTCATTTCTACGCCGCCGTCTACTTCCCTGAAATGGTGCTTGTGGTGCCACAACGCATAAGGCCCGAACCGTTGTTCATCAGTAAAGTACAACGGCTCTTGCACATGCGTAATTTCCGTTACCCATCGCAACCGGATGTATGGCAAAACGGTCACCTTGTAAATAATGATTTGGCCGGGATACATTTTGTTTCCACCTGAAATCGATAGAATCCTGAAATTCATCTCTTTCGGTGTGATGTGAGCAAGGTTTTTAGGTGATGAAAAGAAGTTCCACGCTGCTTTAAGGGAAATGGGCAGGAATTGTTTCCGACTAAGCTGGTAGATCTTCATCTCTCTTAAAAACAACCTCGTGTAAAAATGGTTTTAATAGTTCTCTAAAATCTGCAACTTTCGATAGCTTCCGGCAACGATATGCGATTTTTCGGACTTGTTTTGTTAGTTTTCTTGATTACACTGGGCCTCCCTTCTGCTTGCAGGAGAGAAGGAACGCTTGCCAACACCGCCGACTCGGTGGATTTTAATCTTCACATCCGGCCAATTCTATCAGACCGGTGTTTCAAGTGTCATGGCCCGGATGCCAATCAGCGAAAAGCAAATCTCCGGCTTGACATCCGTGAAAATGCGCTGGCAGCATTGAAAGATAATCCAACGGCTCATGTAATCATGCCGGGGAAATCATCCCAATCCGAAATGTACAGGAGAATTTCTTCCAACGATACATCCCAGCGCATGCCACCCGTCAATTCCAACCTTACACTAAACGAACAGGAGGTTGAATTGATTAAGAAATGGATTGACCAGGGTGCTGTTTACAAAAAACATTGGGCATTTATTCCGCCACAAAAGCCTGCGCTTCCAAGCCTTAGCGATAAGGAATGGTCGCGAAATGAAATCGACGGATTTGTTTTGGCGAAGTTGGAGCAAGCTGGTCTCAAGCCCAATCCGGAAGCTGACAAGGAACGTTTGCTGAAACGCGTGTGTCTCGACATAACTGGTTTGCCGCCTTTCCTGGCGCTACAAGAAAAATTTCGGAATGATAGGTCCGCTGGGGCCTACGAAAATATCGTAGATGAGCTATTGTCCCAGCCTCAATATGGCGAGAAGATGGCAGTTTATTGGATGGACGTAGCCCGCTACGCGGATTCACACGGCTATCAAGATGATGGCTTGCGGACTATGTGGCCGTGGCGGGATTGGGTGATCCACGCGTTCAATGAAAATTATCCCTACGATCGTTTTGTTACCTGGCAACTGGCGGGAGACCTTCTTCCGAATCCAACGAAAGAGCAATTATTGGCCACGGGATTCAATCGTAATCATAAAATTACGCAGGAAGGTGGTATCATCCAGGAGGAGTACCGGATTGAATATGTGACGGACCGCACCAACACATTCGGTAAATCTTTTCTGGCTCTGACATTTGAATGTGCTCATTGCCATGATCATAAATACGATCCCATTTCGCAAAAGACCTACTATGGCACGTTCGCCTTCTTCAACCAAGTGCCGGAAAAAGGTTTGGTAGGAGATATTCAACTTGCATCGTTGGCGGACCCGCCAAAAATCAGGATCACTTCTGATGAGGTACGTAAAATATTTTCCTACATCAATAAAAAAGATACGGCGGCGGTGGAGGTTATGGTGATGAAAGATTCAAGCAGGCAAAGACCTACGTTCGTATTGAAGCGAGGAGCCTATGATGCCCACGGCGATGAGGTGACGTTCGATTTACCTTCGGCCATTCTTCCATTTGACTCTGTAAAGTTTGGAAATAACCGACTGGGGCTTGCAAAATGGTTGTTCGAAAGGAAAAATCCACTGACAGCGCGTGTTTTTGTTAACCGTATGTGGCAGGAGTTTTTTGGACGGGGCCTCGTAAAAACATCCGGTGACTTTGGGATGCAGGGTGATATGCCCTCTCACCCGCAGCTCCTGGATTGGATGGCACTGGATTTTATGAACAACGGCTGGAACATCAAGCGCTTGATAAAACAAATCGTGATGTCATCAACGTATTGTCAATCTTCGGCGATTAGTAAGGAGAAATTAACCCAAGACCCTGAAAATATTTTGTTAGCCAGGGGACCACGCATCCGTATGGCCGCTGAAACGGTTCGCGATTTGGCATTGGCGAGCAGCGGACTACTGATAAAAGAAATTGGAGGACCCAGTGTAAAAGTCTATCAACCAAAAGGAATTTGGGAATCATCCACTTCAGGAAGGGGTGTGCTCGCACATTATGTACAGGACCATGGTGATGATCTTTACCGCAGAGGGCTGTATAGTTTCATCAAACGTACGGTTCCCCCGCCGGGAATGTTGGTATTTGATGCCAGTAATCGCGACCAATGTGAAGTGAAACGCTTGCGAACGAATACGCCTCTACAGGCGCTGATGTTGCTCAACGATCCCGTTATTCTTGAAGCATCGCGCGTATTTGCGGAGCGATTGATGAAAGAACAATCAAGCCCGGAAGAAAAAATTAAGAAAGCATTCCGATCGGTCATTTGCCGCGAGGCTAAAGAGGAGGAGCTGAAAATTCTGCTTGACTATTTTGAAGAAGAAAAGAGAAAATTCAATGTTGCAAAAGAAAAGGCGCAACAATTGATCAACGCAGGAGAGTACCCGCATTCAGAAATCAATGATATCTCCACACTGGCTTCATTGATGCAGGTAATTCATACGATTTATAATATGGAGGAAGCTATAACGAAAACGTAGCCAGACCCGGGCCTCACCCTAATCCCTCTCCCAAGAGGAGAGGGAAATGAGGCACTTCTACTAAAAGGAGAAGGACTAGATAAGTAAAAGCTAAAAATGGGAGACGAATTTTTAAAGAACCGGTTTCACGTCACGCGCAGGCATTTCCTGGGTAAGCTGGGCCTTGGCTTTGGTTCTGTGGCGCTTGGCTCATTGCTTATGCCGGATTTATTTAGCGGCAAAACGGAACTTAGTCAGGGGGTTGGACTGCCGCACTTTGCACCGAAAGCAAAACGCATCATTTATCTTTTTCAGAATGGTGCGCCTTCTCAACTTGAAAGTTTCGATTATAAACCCCTGCTCAACAAAATGGCAGGAGAGGAGTTGCCAGCATCGATCAGAATGGGCCAGCGCCTTACGGGCATGACCTCCGGACAAAAGAAATTTCCGCTGGTTGGTTCACATTTCAAATTTCAGCAATATGGAAAATCGGGTGCGTGGGTAAGTGAAATGTTCCCCAACATCGCAAAAGTCGTCGATGATATCTGTATCATTAAATCCATGCACACGGAGGCTATCAATCACGACCCGGCGCTCA